>VFZS01000259.1 GCA_016871095.1 Acidobacteriota bacterium | reverse complement strand
GCCGCGGAGACGGCTACAATGCCACGGTTCCTCTAACCGCCGTCCGCAACGGCGACTTCAGCAGCCTGGTGGACCGGGGCGTCATCTACGACCCCGCCACCGGCAACCTTGACACCGGCGCGGGGCGCACACCGTTCGCCAACAACCGCATCCCCGCCGGGCGCATCAGCCCCATCTCTGGTAAGATCCTCGCCCAGGGCGTTCCCACCCCCAACCTCGGCGAGAACCTGACCAACAACTACACGGGCGCCACCACCCGCGTCAAGGACACCACCTCTTTCGATCTCAAACTGGACAACCAGCAGGAGAAGAACCGTTTCTCGGTGCGCTACAGTTACCAGAAGAACACCATTATCGACCCGCCGCGCTTCAGCGAAATGGGCGGCGTTGGCAAGGACTACTCCGCCACAGGAAAGAACCGCACCCAGAGCGCCGCCCTCAGCTACACCCGCTTCTTTTCGCCCACCTTGATTGCGGAAGCCCGCGCCGGCGTCAGCCGGTACTCCAACCGAGCGGAGAATACCGACATCGATAGGAAGACCGCCGAGGGAATGGGCATCAAGGGCGTCAACCTCGACCGCTGGAGCGGCGGGATGACCACCATGAACATCAGCGGCTACAGCAACCCGTTCATCGGTTTCTCCAACAGCCTTCCCTGGAACCGCGCCGAGACCAATTTCAACTGGGTCAACAACTGGACCAAGGTCACGCGCAACCATACCATCAAGTTCGGCGCCGACATCCGCCGCCTGCGCGACGAGCTGCTCCAGACCCAGGACGCGGGCGGGCCGCGGGGCATCTTTGACTTCCGCACCCAGCAGACCTCGGTCGCGGGCGGAAGGACCCTGGATCAGGTGAACGCGCTGGCCAGCTTCCTGCTGGATGTTCCCCAGGCCTTCCGGCGGGACTTGGCGGTTATGTTCCCCGCCTACCGCGCCACCATGCTGTTCACTTACCTCCAGGACAAGTGGCAGGTGTCGCCCAAGCTGACTCTCGACATCGGCTTGCGTCACGAATTTATGCCGCCGGCCACGCCGCGGCTCAAGGCCGGCTTCGCCAACTATAACCCCGACAACAACACCCTCGAGCTGGCCGGCGTGGGCAGCGTGCCCATGAACATGGGGCGCAAGACCTACTACACCAACTTCGCGCCCCGCTTCGGCCTGGCCTATCGCGCCAACAGCAAGACCGTGATTCGGACCGGGTTCGGTATCAGTTGGATCCCGTACCCTGACAATAAGTACGCCTGGGACAACTTCCCCGTCAAGCAGAACAACCGCTACACCTCCACCACCGCCTATGGCCAGGCACAGACCAGCCCGGGTGTCTACGGGTCCCTGTCCACCGGTTTTCCCGCCATGCAGACTGCGGTCATTCCTTCCAGCGGCATCATCGACCCGGCGCCCATCGACCAGGGCTACGTCACCGTGCCGCTCGACTACCGCGAAGGCTACGTCGAGTCGTGGAACCTGGCCATCCAGCGCACGCTGCCGCGCAACTTCACGCTGGAAACGGCGTATGTGGGCAACCACACGGTACGTGGCTCGGTGGGGTACGCTTTGAATGCGGCCCGTGTCTTCAACGTCGGCGTCGCGGGCCAACCCCTCTATCAGCGGTTCCGCAAGACGGCCGGCGTCACTATTCGCCAGGTCGGCTACAGCAATAACTACAATAGCCTGCAAGTAAAGCTCGACCGCCGCTTCAGCAACGGTCTCTTGATGACCACCGCCTACACCTGGGGCAAGGCCCTGGGCTACGCTTCCGAGTCCGGCGGCCTGACCTACTACATCAACGAGCGGCGCAACTACGCTCGCCTGAACTTCGACCGCACCCAGACCTTCGTGCAGAGCTACGTGTACGAGCTCCCCTTCGGCAAGGGCAAACGCTGGCTTCAGAGCGGTCCCGGCCGCTGGGTGCTGGGCGACTGGCAGGTGAACGGCCTGCTTACTCTAATGACCGGCAGCCCGCTGAACTTCGGAACGACCACCTCTAACAACACGCCCGGCAACGGCAATTCGCCGGACATCACCGCGCCCACGAAGATTCTCCACGACATCGCCGGCCCCGGCGGCTCGGCGCTTTGGTTCGACACCTCGGTCTTTGTCCGTCCGCTCGATGCCGACGGCAGGACGCCGCACTTCGGCAACGTCGGGCTGTTTACGATGTCCGGCCCCTCCTTGCGGAATGTTGACTTCTCGCTGTTCCGCAACTTCTTCCTCACCGAGCGATGGAAGGCCGAGTTCCGCTTTGAGACCTTCAACTCCACAAACACGCCGATCTTCTCCAACCCGAATGTGACCCAGGGCAGCGCGGACTTCGGCAAGGTCACGGGAACCATCAACACCAACAACGGCGGCGGGCCGCGCGTCATCCAGTTGGGCCTCAAGCTCAGCTTCTAATGCGTCTTGATGGTTTGGGGCCCGCTTAGCCTGTCGAGGATCGTCGAGACGTAGTTGACTGTCTCCGGGAACAGGGGCAGGCGGCCGAGCGAATCCACGCGGCGCGGTCCGGCGTTGTAGGCGCCCAGCGCCATGGCCAGATTCCCGCCGTAGCGATCCAGCAGTTGGCGCAGGAAGCGGGCTCCCGCGCCCAAGTTTTGCGCGGCGTCAAAGGGATCGCTGACGCCCAGGTCCGCGGCCGTGTTCGGCATTAGTTGCATCAACCCCTGGGCGCCCTTGGGTGAGACCGCGCAGGGCAGCCAGGCGGATTCCTTTTCGATGACCGCGCGCAGCAGGTTGGGAGTCAGCCCCTCGCGCCGCGCGATTTCCTCTACCAGGGGAGCGATCTCTTCTTTCGGAACCGGATCGCAGTCCGGGCCGCGGGCCGGCGCGCTGGCCATCATCGGAGCCGTCCAGGGGACGGCGAAGAAGGCGTCGGTGGGCGCGGTGCCTTGGATCTGTACGCGCACGGCGGCACGCTGCTTCTCGATGGTCGCACGTTGGTCCTGGATAACCCGCTCCTGCGCGGCGCGGGCCTTCTCCTGCGCCTCCGGGAGCTGCCCCCAGGCTACCTCAGCCGCCCACACTAATAGTACAATCCTTGGAGTCCGCACTCGGACGGACTATCGGATGAAAGGGGTGCGAACTTGAGCAGCCGTCGTGATTTCATCAGGAGCGCCGCCGCCGGCCTGGCCGCGCCTCCACCCGCCCGCAAGATGATCGGTATTCAGGTGGGCGCCGTGTCGTTCGTGGACGAGGGCGTCGAGGCGGTCCTGGACATCATCCAGCAGCGGGCTTACGTCAACACGCTCTTTCTGGCCAGCTTCACCTACGGGCGGGGCATCGCCGGGCGCCAGGTGCCGGGGCAACCGCTGCCCGATCACGGCAAACAGGAATACGACCTGGACTTCCACGGCGGCAACTACGCCGCCGTACACCCGCAGTACTACGCCAACACCGTGCTGAAGCAGACCCGCGCGCCCGACCACGGGGAGCTGGACATCATCGCGGCACTGCTGCCGGCGGCCCGCAAGCGCGGCATCAAGCTGATCTGCTGGTACGAAGACGTCTGGCGCAAGGACGTTCCCCTCATCGAGCAGGCGCAGGAGAAGGACCTCCACGGGCGCAACGCCACCACCCTGTGCTTCAACAACCCCGAGGTGCGCAACTTCTGGCTGGCGCTGACGGAGGACTACGCGCGCTCCTACGACGTGGACGGCCTGATGTGGGGCTGCGAGCGACAGGGCGCCCTGGGCAATGCCCTCGGAGCGAGGCACGGCGGCGCAACGAGCGACCCGGGCCGGGTGACCTGCTTCTGCCGGTTCTGCGAGCGCAAGGCGCGCGAGAAGGGCATCAACTTTGAGCGCGTGCAAGAGGGCTACCGCGCGCTGGAGCAGTTCGTGCGCCAGACCCGCTCCGGCCGCCGCCCCGCGGACGGCGCTTTCGTCACCTTCTGGCGCCTCCTGCTGCGCTACCCGGAGATCCTGGCCTGGGAGAGGTTCTGGACCGACAGCCTGCGCGAGACCTATCAGGCCATCTATCAGAAGGCCCACTCCATCAAGCCCTCCCTTCAGGTGGGCTGGCACATCTGGCACAACAACTCCTTCAGCCCCCTTTACCGCGCCGAACAGGACTGGCAGGAACTCGCCAGGTACTCCGACTTCCTGAAGGTGGTCATGTATCACAACTGCGGCGGGGAGCGCCTGGCCGGCTACATCGACAGCGTGGCCGGGACGCTGTTCGCCGACGTGCCCAAGGAGCAGTTGCTGGAGTTCCACTACCAGGTGATGGACTACCGCGAGCGCGCTTACGCCGACATCCCGAAGACCGGGCTTTCCAGCGACTACGTGTTCCGCGAGACGCGGCGGGCGCTCGAGGGCGTGGCCGGGACCAAGACCCTGATCTGGCCGGGCATCGACATTGACATCCCGACCGCGGCGGCCAGCAGCAAGAGCACGCCGGAAGGCACGCGGGCCGCGGTGGCGGCGGCACTGAAGGCCGGCGCGCACGGCGTGCTGCTGTCGCGCAAGTACTCGGAGATGCGCCTGGCCAACCTGAGCGGGGCAGGGCAGGCCATCCGGGGGCTGGGCTGAATCGGAGGAGGTGTATAATCTAGAGTAGGCCACTGGGCAAGACGGCGATCCAATACAGGATCGCCTTTCAGAGGATTGGATTAGGAAGGGATCTATGAACAAAGCACTTGTGTTCTGGGTTATGGCGATCACAGCGGCGCCGGCAGCGCTCTGGGCGCAGCCGCGCATAAGAGCGGGAGATGGCGTGCTCAATGCCAGCTCCTACACCCTCGACATCGCGCGAGGCTCCTGGTTCGTGGTTTTCGGCACGGGCCTGGGGCCGGCGAATCTGGCGGTCTATTCAGGCAACCTGCCCTATCCCACGGAGCTGTCGGGCACGCGAGTGAGCTTCACTCCGGTCTCCGGCGGCGCGGCGGTGGATGCGCGGCTGTGGTACACCTCAGCGGGGCAACTGGCGGGGCTGCTGCCGTCCACGGCCGCGGCCGGCGACTATGATGTCCGCGTCACCTATAGCGGGCAGACCAGCCCGACCTTCCGGGCCAAGGTGGTGGAGCGCAACTTCGGTTTCGCCACTCAGTCGCAGAACGGCGCCGGGCCGGCCCAGGCGACCTACGGCGGCTCGGACCTGAACCGCTTTACAACCGGCCAGTTGGCGCAGTTCACCACTCGTCCCGCCAAGGCGGGTGACCGCATGGATCTCTGGGGCACGGGCCTAGGCCCGGATGCCGGCTCGGATCTCAGGGGCGACACGTCAGGCGACCAGACCGCTGCGGCCCAGGTCAAAGTGATTGTGGGCGGCATTGAGGTCACCCCGGCCTACGCCGGCCGCTCCAGCGGCTCGCCGGGCTTGGATCAGGTGGTGTTCATGCTCCCGTCCAATGTGGCCACCGGTTGTTTCGTGAGTCTCCAGGTGCGGGCTGGCGGACGGTTGTCGAATCTGGGATCCATCGCGGTGGCGGAAGCCGGCAGGAGTGCGTGTTCCCATCCGACGCTGTCGGAGGCTCAGTTGGTCAGGCTGGATCAAGGCGGGACCCTCACTATCGGGAGCCTGAGCCTGGACAAGACTTCCATGAAGATGTCGGTACCGGGGTTAGGTTCCTTCGATTCGAAGACCGAGAGCGTTTCCGGCTCGTTCGGCAGGTACACTGTCGACGCCGTCGCGGGGGCCAGCTTCTCGGTGGTACAGACCGGCGCCTGCACAGTCCTGAAGCGGACGGGCACGCAGGATGAGATCCTGGAGGGCCGGCCGCCGACGCTCTTGGATGCGGGAGCTCAATTGCTGCTGAACGGGCCAGGCGCCGCCAACAAGGCGGTACCGCGCGAAGCCAGCAGCAAGTACTACGACCTCACTCTGTACTCGAGCGGGTTTGGCGGGCTCGGAGCTAGCGGAAGTCCGACTCTGACGCAGGGCACGTACACCCTTTCCGGCGCCGGTGGCCCGGATATCGGAGCCTTCACGGCCAGGGTGGACTTCCCGGGTGAATTCGTGTGGTCCAACCAAGACGCCATTGCCGATCCGGTGCCGCGTGGCTCTGGCCTGACCATCAGATGGACCGGCGGCGGCGCGGGCTTGGTGGGGGTCATGGGAGCGGCTCTGGCGCAGACCGCCGGTACGATGCAGAACCCGGTCTACTCCGCGACGATCTTCGAGTGCACCGCGCAGGCCTCGGCCGGCAGTTTCACCGTCCCCTCGAGCGTGCTCCAGCAGTTGCCGGTTGTCTCCAGCGATATGACCAGCGGGTCTTTCGGCATGATGGCGGTACTCGCTATGCCGGACGCCACGAAGAACCAGGGCGTGTTCTCGGCCCCGCTGACCGCGGGCGGGACCGCCGACCAGGCGTTCTTCTCTTATTCCGTCGGCGCCATCAAGCTCACCGGCTGGAACTAGAGTCGGCCGGCATCGGGCAATCGGGGACAGCACGGAGCCATGCCGGCGCGCCGGCACCCAGAAGCATGAAAATCGGGGGACAGGCTGGGGTGTCCACGGAGGGACACCCGAGCCAGTCCCCGATTTTCAAGAGAGACGGGAGAGTCCCCCCGTGTCCGGCGCTGCCCGCAGGCATCAAGCTGATCTAGTATTGGTTTATGCCGCGGATTCGCTTGAGTACTCTGCTCGTGTGGTTAGGGCTGCTGGCCGGAGTGGCGGCGGCGCAGCCCGTGGTGGACGGGGGTGGCATCCTCAACGCTGCAAGCTACGCGCTGACGGGCTTGCCGAACTCCAGCATCGCCCAGGGTTCGATCTTCGTGATATTTGGACGGGCCATGGGACCGGCCACGCTGCAACAGGCCGGATTCCCGTTGCCGACCGAGCTGGCCGGCACCAGGGTGAAAGTGACGGTGGGTGGCAGGACCGTCGATGCTCTGATGGTCTACACCTCCGCCACACAAGTGGCCTGCGTGCTGCCATCGGCCACCCCCACCGGGACTGGCACGTTACAGCTGACCTACCTGGGGCAGACCAGCACCCCCTCGCCGGTTACCGTGACCAAGGCCAGCTTCGGCGTGCTGGCGCTCAACGAAGCGGGGACTGGCCCGGGCCTGTTCACGGATGCGAGCTACAGCCCCAACACGCTGACCTGGTCGGCGCAGCCGAACGAAGTCTGGACGCTGTGGGGCACCGGTCTGGGGCCGGTGAACTTCGACGAGAGCCGGGGCGCGCCTCCCCGCCAGGATATGCCCGAGTCCGGCGTCGAGGTCTACGTCGGTCTCAGGAAGGCGGAGGTTCTGTTCCGAGGCCGGGCGCCGAATTTCTCGGGCCTGGACCAGGTCAACTTCCGCGTCCCGCCGGGCGTGGAGGGCTGCTACGTTCCGGTGGTGGTCAAGGTGGGCGACGTGGTGAGCAACTTCGTGACCCTCTCGGTTGCCCCCGCCGGCAAGCGCACGTGCTCGGACCAGTTTGGCCTGACCGACACGGAGATCGAGCAAGCCAAGGGCAAACCCGATTACCGCATCGGCACACTGGCGCTGGCCAAGACGGAGATCGCCCTGCCGCCCGTTGGGCCCATCGAGCTGAACGTCAAGTTGGACACCGGCATCGCGGACTTCGTACGCTACGACTTCAACCGGCTCATCCGTACCCGCGGAGCCTCGGGGTATGCACCCTTCGGCCAGTGCGTGGTTTACCCCTTCAAGGGCCAGGACTACAATATGAACGATCCGGTTCAGGGGGTCGGACTGGATGCGGGCAACCTTAGCGTGACCGGC
>VFZS01000258.1 GCA_016871095.1 Acidobacteriota bacterium | reverse complement strand
GTCGGAGCCACCGCCGGAGAGAGACTCGCCGAGCGGAAAGCCAAGCTGAGCGGCGATGGACTGCGCCAGGCGGAAGAGCCGGCGGCTGGCCGGAGTACGTTCCATGGGGGGGCGGTTCAGGCCGCCGGTAACCTCCAGCGTGCAGCGCTTGTCGAAAGGCCGCAGGCGGCGGAACTTGCGATCGAGCGGATCGGCGTCCTTCAACCTGAGGATACGAATGTCGATCTCGGCCCGCGCCTCGGCGGCGACCACGTTGGACCTTGAGCCGCCAGTGATGACGCCGGGATTGACGGTGATCCCGCGCTTGAGATCGGTGAAGGCGGCGATCCTTTCGAGCTGGCGCGCCAACTCGAGGATGGCGCTGGCGCCGGCAGCGAAATCCACGCCGGCGTGAGCCGCGCGGCCGTGCACCGAGAGCGTGTAGTTGCCAACGCCCTTGCGCGCGGTCTTGAGCTTACCGTCCGGGCCCGCGGCGGGCTCGAGCACCAGCACGGCGGCGGAGCGGCGGGCGGCGGCCTCGGTAAGGGGGCGCGAGGAGGGGCTGCCGATTTCCTCATCCGAGTTGATCTGAAGGACGACGCGGCGGCGCACGGGGAGATCCAGCTCGCGCAGGGCGCGGGCGGCGAAGATGGCCATGGCGAGGCCTGCTT
The DNA here is from genome assembly GCA_016871095.1 of Acidobacteriota bacterium. Lineage (GTDB taxonomy): Bacteria > Acidobacteriota > Terriglobia > Bryobacterales > Bryobacteraceae > VFZS01. The sequence continues at coordinate 7,025 of VFZS01000258.1, read as the reverse complement.
TCATGTCCAGGATGCCGGGGCCTGAGAGGCGGTCGCCGTCGCGGCGGATGGGCATTGGGGCCAGCGTGCCAAGGGGCCAGACCGTATCGGCGTGGCCCAGCACCAGCACCTGACCCTGCTTGCGGCGCGGCCCGGGCAGCAGGAACTCGCACTGGAGGTGGGAACCGGGGCTGCGGCGGACGCGCGCGATATCCGAGACCGTCTCAGACACCAGGTCGGCGAAGCGGGCCAGCGCGGCGGGGTCATCGCTGGGTGATTCGCACTCGACCATGGCTTGGATCAGGCCGAGCAGATCATTCTGGCGGGAGCGCAGGCAGGCGAGGAGAGCGTCCATCGCCTGCTATAATAGCGACTCCCCATGCTGGATATTCAGGCCATCAAGAGAATCCTGCCCCACCGCTACCCCATGCTGCTGGTGGACCGCATCCTGGAGTTCGAGCCGGAGCGGATCGTGGGCATCAAGAACGTGACCGGGAATGAGCCGTTCTTTGTGGGGCATTTCCCGGACTACCCGGTGATGCCGGGCGTGCTGGTCATCGAGGCCATGGCGCAGGTGGCGGGCGTGCTGGTGCTGAGCCAGCTCCAGGGCCCGCAGAAGGTGGTGTTCCTGGCGACCATCGACCAGGCCAAGTTCCGCAGGCCGGTGGTGCCCGGTGACCAGCTTCGCATTGAGATGAGAGTGATCAAGCGGAAGGCCAAGGTGGCCAAGATGAGCGGCATGGCCACGGTGGACGGGAAGATAGTGGCGGAAGCCGAAGTCATGTGCAAGCTGGCGGACCTGGGCGCGGAGCTTGCGGCTGAGGAGTGAGCGGCCTCGATGGCGATTCATCCCACGGCGGTGGTGGATGCGCGGGCGCGGGTGGCCGAAAGCGCGGGAATCGGCCCGTTCTGCGTGATCGGGGCGGAAGTCGAGATCGGCGCGGGCGCCCGGCTCATGGCGCACGTGTACGTCGAGGGGCCCACCTGGATCGCGGAGGACAGTCTCTTCTTCCCCTACTCGACCGTGGGAGTGGCTTCCCAGGACCTGAAGTACCAGGGTGAGCGGGCGGAAACGCGGATCGGGCGTCGCAACAAGATCCGCGAGTTCGTCACCATCCACCGGGGCACGGAAGGCGGAGGGAGGCTGACCTCGATCGGAGACGACAACCTGCTGATGGCCTACGTGCACGTGGCGCACGACGCGCGCATCGGCGATAACACGGTGCTGGCCAACGGGGTCACAGTGGGGGGGCACGTGACGGTGGGGGACTGGGCGGTGATCGGCGCCTTCACCGGGCTGCACCAGTATTGCCGCGTGGGGCGGCACGCCATGGTCGGCGGCTACAGCGTGGTGACGCAGGACGTGCTGCCTTTCTCGGTAACGGTGAGCGAGCGGGAGATCAAGACCTTCGGCGCCAACCGGGTGGGACTGGAACGGCGGGGCTTCGCCAAGGAGACCATCGAGGGACTTCAGAAGGCCTTCCGCCTGCTGACGCGGGCGGGCCTGAACACTGCGCAGGCTCTCGAGCGCATCCGTGCGGAAATTCCGCCATTCGCGGAGCTCGAGGAGCTGCTGGAATTCATCTGCGACTCGGAGCGCGGCGTGATCAAGTGAAATACGGTCTGGTGGCGGGCAACGGACGGTTTCCGATCCTGGCGCTGGAAGCGGCGCGCAAACTGGGGCACGAAGTGGTCGTGGTGGCCATCCAGGAAGAGGCCTGGCCGGAGGTCGAGCAGGCCGCCGCGCGGCGCCATCGCATCTCGCTGGGGGAGTTGAGCCGGCTGATCGAGATCCTCAAGGCGGAGGGGATCTCCGAAGTGGTGCTGGCCGGGCAGGTCAGGCACGCGCGGATCTTCTCGGCAATCCGTCCGGACTGGCGGCTGATCAAGCTGCTGGCGGGGCTGAAGCAGAAGAACACCGCGGCGCTGATCGGCGGCGTGGTGAAGGTGCTGGCGGATGAGGGGATCCGGGTGGTGGACTCGACCGTGTTCCTGAAGCCGCTGGTGGCTCAGGAGGGCGTGCTGACGAAGCGGAAGCCGACTCGCGAGGAGCGGAGCGACATCGACTACGGGCGGCGGGTGGCGGCGGCGCTGTCGGGTTTCGACATCGGGCAGAGCGTGGCCATCTGCGAGAGCGCCTGCGTGGCGGTCGAGGCCATGGAAGGAACCGACGCTATGTTGCGGCGGGCGGCCAGCCTGGTAAACGGGCGGCGTCTGACGCTGGTGAAGGCGGGCCGGCAGAGGGAGCACCTGCTGTTCGATGTGCCGGTGGTGGGAGCGGACACCATTCCGGTGATGGTCGAGACGGGGACCACGGCACTGGCGGTGGACGCCGGGCGCACCCTGCTGCTGGACCGCGAAGAGATGCTCCAGGCGGCGGACCAAGCGGGGATTGCGATAGTTGGCTGCGGGACGGGGTAGCAGCCCGGGGACGGTACGGGCCATGCGTGTGTCACGCACTCGCGAGCATGAAAACCCTGGGACAGGCCGGGGTGTCCGCGGAGGGACACCCTAGCCTGTCCCGGGTTTTCAAGAAAGCCTGCCTCGGCGAGCACGGCGCAAGAGTATACTTGTCCCAGTCGGGAATCCACAGGCGGATTCCCTGCTAGAGGAGGAACAGAATGCGCACGGTAGGTCTCGTAGTAGCAGTGCTGGCGGTGACTCTGACTCTGGCGGTGTCCGGCGGGCCGGTTCGCCAGGCCGCTTCGGCGCCGGTGGAGTGGCAGTTGACCGCCACCCCGATCAACCATGCACTGGACAACAACGACAACTTCTCGAAGGATGACCGGTATCTGGTCTACGATACGCGGGAGACCCTGGGCGGAGGCATCGGCAACTGCACCAGCATCATGAAGGTGGACGTGATGACCGGCAAGGAGAGCGTGGTGTATGCTCCGCAGCCGGTGATTTTGCACACCACCAACATGGCGCCGGGGCTGGGCGCCGCCTCGTTCAGCCCGGTGGCCGATGAAGCGGTCTTCATCCACGGCCCGTTCGTGAGCGAGACGCCCGTGCTGGGCTTCTACGGCGCCACCAACCGGCGCGGCGGCGTGGCCGCGGGCGATGGCAGCGGCAGAGTCTACTTTCTAGACGCCCGGGACGTGACGAACGAGCCGACCACGCCTGGGGCGCATCGCGGGGGCACCCACCGGCACGAATACACCCTGGACGGCAAGCGGGTGGGCTTCACCTACGACGACAACCTGCTGACGCCAGGCGGCTATGGCCGGACCATCGGCATGATGGTGCCGCATCCCAAAGCTCCTGCGGGGGCCACCCACTGGACCGTGCTGCTGGCGCCTATCGTTCCCTCCAGCGCGGCCAAGACAGGCGAGTTGGACCGGGCCGCCGACGATTCCTGGATCGGGGCCAAGGGCCTGATGCGGGGGTTCATCGGCCGGGTCATGGAAGCGGACGGCACATTCATGAGCTCGCTGTTTGTGGTGGATGTCCCCGAGAATGTGGACGTGACCACCGCCGACGCGGGCACGAAGACGCGCTTCCCGTCACCTCCCAGGGGGGTGACCGTACGCCGGCTGACCAACACGGCGGCCTCGGGCATAGTGCGCGGCTCGCATGACGGCACGCGCATCGGCTACTACGCCACGGCGCCGGACGGCTCCCGCCAGGCCTTCATCATTCCCTCGCTGGGTTCAGACCGGGACCCCAACCCCGCCATGCGGCCGGTGCAGGCGACCTTCCTGGAGAAGGGGGCGGGCTCGGGTCTGCGGTGGCACCCCACCGGCAACTCGATCGCCTTGACCACTGACAACGGCGTAGTGGCCGTCTGCGTCAAGCCGGGTCCGCTGTTCGGAGCGCACCATTTCCTGTCGCGGCGCGGCAGCGGCGTTCCGGCGCCGGAGGCGCTGGTATGGTCGCGCAACGGCCGCCTGCTGGCCTTCAACCGCCGGGTGCCCACCATCGACGCCCAGGGCGAGCTGGTGAAGGACTTCAACAAGAACGATTTCCGGCAGATCTTCATGGCCGTTTTCCCGGACGAGAACCAGAACGGAATCGTGGATGCCATCGAGCAGGGTGTGGTGCGCAATGCCGCGAGCTTTGTCACGGGCGCGGCGGCGGCGGACTCCTGGGCCACGGTGACCGGGTTCAACCTGGCGGCGAAAGCGGCGGTGGCGGAGACCAGCCCGCTTCCGACGTCGCTGGGCGGCGTTTCAGTGGAAGTTACCGACAGCGCCGGGGCCAAGCGGGCCGCGCCGCTGCATTTCGTGAGTCCGGAGCAGGTCAATTTCCTGCCGCCGACCGGAACCAAGCCCGGCGAGGCGACTGTGACGGTCACTACCGCCGGAGGGCAGAAAATTGCCATGCCGCTCGAAGTCCGTACGGTGGCGCCGGGCCTGTTCAGCGCGAATGCCAGCGGGCAGGGCGTGGCGGCGGCGGTGGCGGTGCGCATCGACGCGCAGGGGAAGCAGACCTCCCAGGTCGTCTTCCAGTGCACGGGCGGCGCGGGCACTTGCACAAGCGTGCCGCTGGATCTGGGGCCGGAGACGGACGAGGTGATTCTGCTGCTGTACGGCACAGGCATCCGCGGGTTCAGCGCTCCGCCGGCGGCGACCATCGGCGGGCAAAGGGCCGACGTGATCGGCGCGGCGGCGCAGTCGCAGTACCCGGGCCTGGACCAGGTCAATGTGCGCATCCCCCGCGCGCTGGCCGGCAAGGGCGAAGTGCCCGTTGTCCTCACCGTGGACGGCCAGAAGGCCAACGCGGTGACGGTTAACATACGGTAACAGTGGGGCGGCCGGCAGACTGGCGGAACCGCCTGTCCAACGAGGCAGTGTATGCTGGGTGTCTATGGACCGGCAACAGGCGTGGGACATACTGTGTGAGTTCACCAAGTCGGAAAACCTCCGCAAGCACGCGCTGGCGGTGGAGGCCTGCGTGGCGGCGTACGCGCGGAAGTTCGGTGAGGACGAGGAGAAGTGGAGGGTCACGGCGCTGCTGCATGACTTCGACTGGGAGATACATCCGGAGGCGCCGGACCATCCGTTGAAAGGCGAGCCGATTCTGGCCGCGAGGGGGGTGAGCGAGGAGATCCGGCGGGCGGTGCTGTCGCACGCGACCTACAGCGGGGTGGTGCGCCAGTCGCTGCTGGAGAAGACGCTTTTCGCCTGCGACGAGGTGGCGGGGTTCATTGTCGCAGTGGCGCTGGTGAAGCCCACCAAGAGCCTCGCGGAGGTGGACGCCCGAAGCGTGCGGAAGAAGATGAAGGACAAGGCCTTTGCGCGCAGTGTGAACCGCCAGGACATCGTGGACGGAGCGGCGGAGCTGGGAATAGAGCTGGACGAGCACATCGACTTCTGCGTGAAGGCCATGCAGGAGCGGGCTGCGAAGCTGGGGCTCGGGCCGGGCTGAAGCCCGGCGCGGTCTGAGAGACCGCCCCACGAGAGATGGCTCCTGGGAGGGTGACATGCTAGGCGCTGCGGCTTTGCTGGCGGCGTTGCTGGGGCAGGCGCCGCTCGAGGAAGCCATCGCCGACTTCCGGGCGGGACGGTTCCGGGAGGCGGAGCGCAAGTTCATCGAGCTACTGAAGCAGGACCCCGGGCGGGCGGTGGTGTGGAAGGGGCTGGGGGCGGTGTACGCGGCGGAAGGGCAGTTGGAGCGGTCGCTGCCGTGTTTCGAGCGGGCGTGCCAACTGGACCCCAAGGAAGAGGACGCCTGCTACTACCTGGGTGGCAACCTGTATACCAAGGGCCGCTTCGAAGCCGCGCTGGAGGCTCTGGAGAAGGCGCTGAAAGCGGGGCCTGAGACCAAGCTCTGGCGCATTCACCGCACCATCGCTCAATCCCAGGGAGCGCTGGGCCGTGCCGAGGAGGCCGAGCGGAGCTTCCAGCAGGCCATCCGGCTCAGCCGCGGGCAGGCGCGTCCGGACGAGGACCCGCGCATCGACTATGGCATCTTCCTGTACCGCCAGGCGCGAACCCAGGAGGCGCTAGGACCGCTTGAGGAGGCAGTGAAGGCGCACCCGAAATCGGCGCGGGCGCACAATGAGCTGGGGAGGGTGCTGCTCCAGTTGGGGCGCGTGAAGGAAGCGGCCGGGCAACTGGAGAAGGCGGTGGGGCTGGACGCCAAGCTGTGGAACGCGCACCTGCTGCTCGGACAGGCGTACTTGCGGCTGGGGCGGCGCAAGGAGGGCCAGCGACACCTGGAGATCGGCGAGAAGGGGCTGGCGGGGGAGGGCTACGGGGCGGCGAGGGAGAGGTGAGGGGGAAGGCAGAAGGCGAGAGGCAAGAGGCAAAAGGCGACACACAACAAGCCACAAGCTACGGGCCACAGGCAAGAGGCACGAGGCAAAGGGCAAAGACAGCTATTGGGACAGGGGCTCGGTGAGGGAGAGGTAGCGGTCGGCGGGGAGGTCTTCCAGACGTTGCACCACGCCGCTGGGCCAGGTGACCTCCAGCAGCTTGACGGTCGAGTCCTGGCCCAGGCCGAAGAAGACGGTCTTGTCAGAGGCGCAGGCGTAGCCCACCGAAGTGGTCACGTGATTCCACTGCTGGCGGCCGGAGGCCCCCACCAGGCGGATGCGCGCGCCGATGGCGTCGCGGTTGCTCTTGCGGCCCCGCAATCGGAGGGCGAGCCAATGATTCTCCGCGGGTGAGGTGTTGCGGAAGAGCTCGGCGCGCTCGCCGATGCGGCTGACGACCACATCCACGCGGCCGTCGCCGTCGAAATCACCGAAAGCAGCGCCGCGGTGCAGCCCGAGTTGCTGAAAGTCTGGGCCGGCCTGCCCACTGGCGTCGATGAACCTGCCGTCGCCGGTGTTGAGTAGGATGAGGTTGCGCTGGCGGGATGCGCGGCTGGAGAACAGCTCGGTGTTGTCGTTGACGTCGCCGCAGGCCACGAACAGGTCCTTGAGGCCGTCGTTGTTGAAATCGTAAATGCCGTTCGACCAGCCCGAGTGAGGCAGCGTCAGGCGGCCCAGGCCGCTGGGGTAGGTGACGTCCATGAACTGGCCCTTGCCCAGGTTGCGGAACAGGGGGAAGGTCTCGTTGGCCAGGGCGACAATGAAGATGTCGGGGAGGCCGTCGTTA
>VFZS01000257.1 GCA_016871095.1 Acidobacteriota bacterium | reverse complement strand
CAGGCGCCCCGCCGGCACGGCTGGTGCTGGTAGGGACGGGCAGATTCGAACTGCCGACCTGCCGCTTAGGAGGCGGCCGCTCTATCCATCTGAGCTACGTCCCCGGCTACTTTTCCATTCTACATCCGCGGAACATCCGGCGAGGCATTCCGTCATACAGGGGTGGAAAGGGAATCCATGTCCACACGCCGCTCTCTGCCCGTGCTTATCCTGGTGTCCTGCCTGCTGCTGGCAGGTCCGCTCACCGCCCAGACCCAGGCCGGCTCAAAGGTGTTCCCCGGCGAGTCCTGGGAACGCATCGAGAAACCCGAATCCGTCGGGTATTCGTCCGCCCGTCTGGAGGCCCTGCGCGGCTGGCTCAAGTCGCTGGACACCACGGCCATGGTGGTGGTCGTGGGCGGGCGCTCGCTCTTCGAATACGGGGACCTCTCGCACCTGAGCTACCTGGCTTCAGTTCGCAAGAGCGTGCTGGCCATGCTTTACGGCAAGTACGTCGAGCAAGGCAAGATCCAGCTTGACAAGACCCTCGGCGATATCGGCTTCACCGACGAGGGCGACCTGCTCCCCATCGAGAAGCGGGCCACCATCGAGCACCTCATCACCGCGCGCTCAGGCATCTATCATCCCGCGTCCAACCCCGGGGACGACACCAGCAGCGCGCCCCCGCGCGGGTCGCAGCGGCCCGGCACGTACTACCTCTACAACAACTGGGACTTCAACGCCGCGGGCGCCGTCTTCGAGAAGCTCACCGGCCGCGATATCTACGACGCACTCGAGACCGACCTGGCGCGGCCCATCGGCATGCAGGACTTCGACCGCTCCCGCCAGCAGAAGAGCGGCGACCCCAAGCGGTCCATGCACCTGGCCTATCACATGTGGCTCTCGACGCGGGACATGGCGCGCATCGGCCTGCTGATGCTGCGCGAGGGCAACTGGAACGGCCGCCAGGTGGTCTCCAAGGAATGGGCCAAGCGCATCACCAGCCTGGTGACTCCCTTCCGTGAAATGAACCCGCCCTATCAGCGCTCCCTGGGCATGCCATGGCGCTGGGGCTACGGCTACATGTGGTGGGTATGGGACGCCCCCAACTCGCAAGGGCCATTCGTGGGCGCCTACACCGGCATGGGCGCGGGCGGCCAGTTTATCACCGTGATCCCTCAGGCCGACATGGTGTTGGCGCACAAGGTAGACATGCAGCAGCCGTTGCCGGCGGGGGCCGCCAAGCGCACCCGCACCGTGACCGGCGGCCAGTACAACGCCATCGTAGCCATGCTCCACGCCTGCTACTGCGGCTCGAACTGCCCGTGATCAACCCCACCGCTTGAGGCCCTTGACGCCGATGTCGCGGCGGTAGTGCGCACCCTCGAAGCGGATCTGCTCGACTGCCGCGTACGCGCGCTGGATGGCTGCCGCCAGGTCGGCGCCTGACGCGGTCACACCCAGCACACGGCCCCCGGACGTCACCAAGCCGTCCTGCGACAGCTTGGTTCCCGCGTGGAACACGGCCGCGCCCGCGGCTTCTGCTGCTTCGATGCCCGCTACGGGAACCCCCGTGCGCGGCGTGCCGGGGTAGCCCTCCGAGGCCATCACCACGCACACTGACGGCGCGTCCTGCCAGGCCAGCCGGGCGCCGGCGAGATCGCCGTGCGCTGCCGCACAGAGGACCTCGGCGAAGTCGCCCTCGAGGCGCAACATGAGCGGCTGCGCCTCGGGATCGCCCATGCGCACGTTGAACTCGAGGACCTTTGGCCCCTCGCTGGTCATCATCAGGCCCGCATACAGAAAGCCCTGGAACGGATGCCCTTCCCGCGCCATGTGCTCTATCACCGGCTGAATGATGGTTTCCAGAATCAGCCGCCGCTCGGACCCGGTCACGATGCGGCTGTCGCAGTAGGCGCCCATGCCCCCGGTGTTCGGTCCCTGGTCCCCGTCGTAGACCGCCTTGTGGTCCTGCGTGGGTTCCAGGGCCGCTACATTGAGCCCGTCGCTCAGCACGATGAAGCTCACTTCCTCACCAAAGAGGCACTCTTCGATGACCACGCGCCGGCCCGCCGCACCCACGTACTCGCCCGCCAGCATGGCGCGGAGCACCTGCTCCGCTTCGCGGCGCTCCCCCGCCACCACTACGCCCTTGCCGGCCGCCAACCCGTCGGCCTTGAGCACTACCGGCAGCGGGAAGCGGTCGAGCCCCACCACGCCGTCCTCGGCGTTCTCCACGGTGACGAACCGCGCAGTGGGTATCCGCGCCCGGGCCATGAACTCCTTGGCGAAGACCTTGCTGCCCTCCAGGCGCGCCGCCGCGGCCGTGGGTCCCACAATGGCGAGACCTCGCGCGCGGAAGGCGTCCACGGCGCCTGCCACCAGGGGCGCCTCGGGGCCTACTACGGTCACATCCGCGCCAAGCCACTCCGCCAGCCGCGCGAGATCCTCCGGCCCGGCGGGAGAAGGAGAGATGCACTCCGCCACTTGCGCGATCCCCGGGTTCCCCGGCGTTGCGTAGAGCTTCTTCACCGACGCCCTTCCGGCCAGCCGCCACGCCATGGCATGCTCCCGGCCGCCGCTCCCTATCAGCAGGACTCTCACAATGGCTCCTCCGTAATGTCGCAGCGTCTGCCCGCGCTTGTCCGCGTGCGAGCCTCCCCCTAGAATAGGAATAAAGCTGCCGAGCCGTGCAAGTCGTTCCCCGCGCCTTCTCTTACGACGCCGTCATCGTGGGCGGCGGCCACGCCGCGTGCGAGGCCGCGCGCGCCTGCGCCCGGATGGGCCTCCAGACCGCGATGGTGACCTTCAACCTGGACCTCATCGCGCAGATGTCCTGCAACCCGGCGATCGGGGGCATCGCTAAGGGGCACCTGGTGCGGGAGATCGACGCGCTGGGCGGGCTGATGGGAGAGGTGGCGGATGCGGTAGGCATACAGTTCCGCCTGCTCAACACCAGCCGCGGCCCCGCGGTGTGGTCGCCGCGGGCGCAGTGCGATAAGAAGGCCTACCGCAGCCGGATGCGCCAGATGCTGGAGCAGGAGCCGAACTTGCGCATCCTCCAGGCTGAGGTGGCCGCGTTAATCATAGACGGCGACGGGCAGCGCCGCGTTCGCGGAGTCCGGTTGCGCGATGGACGCACGCTCGCGGCCGGCGCGGTGATCGTGGCCGCGGGCACGTTTCTGAACGGACTGGCGCACATCGGGGAGACCACGTATGCATGCGGGCGCAGCGGGGAGCCGCCCTCCAACCTGCTCGGCGACCAGCTGCGCGGCCTGGGCCTGGTCTGGGTGCGCCTGAAGACCGGCACACCGCCGCGGCTGGACGGACGCACGATCGAGTGGAGCCGCTTCGAGCCGCAGTGCGGTGACCCGAAGCCTACCCCGTTCTCCTTCCTCACCGAGCGCATCGATCGCCCCCAGGCGCCCTGCTACATCGCCTACACGAATGAGCGGACCCGGGCTGTCGTTCAGGCCGCGATCCACCGCTCGCCGCTTTATAGCGGGCAGATCAAGGGCCGCGGGCCGCGCTATTGCCCTTCCTTCGAAGACAAGGTCGTCAAGTTCCCCGACAAGGCGCGCCACCAGTTGTTTCTAGAACCCGAGGGCCTGGACACGTACGAGGTCTATCTCAACGGCATGCCCACCAGCATGCCGCTCGACGTGCAGATGGCCATGCTCAACTCGATACCCGGCCTGGAGAACGTCCAGATGTTGCGCCCGGGCTACGCCATCGAGTACGACGCCATCGACCCCCGCGAGTTGCGGCACTCCCTGGAGGTGAAGACCATCGGGGGGCTCTTCCTGGCGGGGCAGATCAACGGCACCTCGGGATATGAGGAAGCTGGCTGCCAAGGCATCATGGCCGGCATCAACGCGGCCTGCCGCTTGCGCCGCCAGCCGCCCGTGGTGCTGGGCCGCGGCCAGGGCTACACCGGCATCTTGATCGACGACCTGGTCACCAAGGGTGCGGACGAGCCATACAGGATGTTCACCTCCCGGGCCGAGTTCCGTCTGAGCGTGCGCATCGACAACGCCGACGAGCGGCTCACGCCCATCGCGCTCCGGCTCGGCTTGGCCAGCAGGGAACGCTGGGCGCTGCTGGAGAAGAAGCTGTCGCACAAGGCGAAACTGTTGGGTTTCATATCCGGAACTATGATTTCAAAAGGGGAACGAACCTTCATGTTGGAGTGGCTTCGGCGCCCCGAGGCCCGCATCAGCGCACTGCACGGCCGCCTGCGTGAGTTCCTGGGCGAGGATCCCGTCCGCGGGGTGCTTGAGACCCTCGAAACAGAGGTCAAGTATGCTGGCTACATCGCCCAGCAGGAGCGCCTGGTCCACCGGCTTCGCAGTTCGGAGGGCCGCCGCATTCCGGACAGCTTCTCCTACGGCGGGATACCTGGGCTGTCTCGCGAGACCAGCGAGAAGCTGGAGCGTGTCCGCCCGGTTACTCTGGGCCAGGCTGCGCGCATCCCAGGGGTGACGCCCGCCGCGGTCGCGGTGCTTGATGTGTACCTGAGCTTCAGATCTGGACGTGAGGACGGATGATCGACCGGTCTGAGTTCTCCCGTTGCGTGGAGAGCCACTACTCCGTAGTGGGAGAGCTGTCTCGTGGGGAGAGCGAGCGACTGTGGCTGCACTACCAGTTGATGTGCCGCTGGAACCGGCTATTGAACCTCACCCGGGTCCTGGCGCCGGAGCAGGCCGCGGTGAGGCACTACTGCGAGTCGCTGTTCGTGGCTGCGCAATTGCCGCCCCATGCGGTGAGCGTAGTTGATGTCGGGTCCGGAGCGGGGTTCCCTGGGATTCCCATGGCGATCCGCAGGCCGGACTGCCAGTTCTGCCTGGTCGAGTCACAGGGCCGGAAGGCGGCTTTCCTCCGCGAGGCCTCCCGCGACCTGCTGAACGTTCGGGTGGCAGCGAAGCGGGCCGAGGAACTGGAGGGCTCCTTTGACTGGGTGGTGTCCCGGGCTGTGGCGTGGGGCAAGCTTCGCAAGTATGCCGGCAGACTTGGACGCTCAGTTGCCCTACTGCTGAGTGCCGGGGACGCTGAGAAGGTTCGCGAGTCCGGCGGTTTCCGGTGGGAGCCGCCAATTGCGCTGCCCTGGAGTGGGCAGGGTGTGCTGCTAGTGGGGGTGGTGAGTTCCACGTGAAACATATGGCTCCCAAAGCCCACTTTTCTGTTAGCATGAACTTTCAGCCGAAGGAGCGCTGCGCTTGGGAAACGTCATTGCAATAGCAAACCAGAAGGGCGGCGTAGGCAAGACTACTACGGCCATCAACTTGGGAGCTTCGCTCGCCGCCAATGATCTGCGCGTTCTACTGGTGGACGCTGATCCACAAGGGAACTCAACCACCGGTCTAGGGATCGAGAAACACCCCACTCAGGCCACTCTTTATGACGCCATCCTCGGTGATACTCCGCTTGGCGCGATCATCCTGAAGACGCCGTTGGATGGCCTAGCGATCGTGCCCTCAGACAAGAACCTCGTGGGCGCCAATCTCGAGCTGGTGGACCTGCCTGACCGCGAATTGCGCCTGCGACAGAAGCTTGCACCAGAGCGCGACCGCTACGACTACATTCTCCTGGATTGCCCTCCGGCCCTGGATCTGTTGACCCTCAACGCCCTCCTGGCGGCGGACTCCGTGCTGGTGCCCATTCAGTGCGAGTTTTTTGCGTTGGAGGGGGTCTCGGAGCTCATGGACACTATCGACCGCGTGCGCGAGGAGTACGGCCACCCACTGCGGCTGGAGGGCATCCTGCTAACCATGTACGATGACCGCACGAACCTCACACGCCAGGTGGCGGCGGATCTCCGGGAGTTCTTCGCTGAAGAGGTCTTCGAGACCGTAATCCCGCGCAGCATCCGGCTCGCGGAGGCGCCAAGCCACGGTAAGCCCATTCTGCTGTATGACTTACGGTCTCGCGGGGCGGAGAGCTACATCAAACTCGCCAAGGAGATATTGCAGCATGACCAAGCCGGCAGAAGACCCGCGCAGGGCACTCGGTAGGGGGCTGGGAGCCCTCATCGCCGGCCGGACGACAGCCAGATCGGACGCCCCCTCCCCAGCTCCCCCCGCTCCAGGCGCGGTGGCACAGATCCCGGTCGACCTGATCGCTCCTAACGCACTTCAGCCCCGCAGCGTGTTCAACCCCGAGCGGCTGGCGGAGCTAGCCGCATCCATTCGGACTACTGGCCTGTTGCAGCCCCTTCTGGTCAGAACCAAGGGACAACGTTACGAGCTGGTTGCGGGTGAGCGGCGCTGGCGCGCTGCGAAGCTGGCAGGGCTTACAGATGTTCCGTCCCTCATTCAGGACATCCCGGATGACCGGGTTCTCGAGACCAGTCTCATAGAGAATATCCAGCGAGAGGACCTCAACGCGATTGAGGCCGCGCAGGCCTTCGACCGCCTGTCACGGGACTTCGGCCTCACGCATGAGCAGATTGCAGCCCGCACCGGTAAGGACCGCACCACCATCACCAACCTGGTGCGCCTCCTCAGGCTCCCCCCCGATCTTCAGCAACTCGTGGCCGAACATCGCCTTTCAATGGGTCACGCCCGCGCGATCCTGGGTTTGGCCGAAGAACGCCTTCAGCGACAGGTCGCGGAGAAGTCGGTGGCCCAGGGTCTCTCGGTCCGCCAAGTCGAGCGTCTCGTGCAGCGCATGACAGAGCCCCGCGACCCAAGGGAGCCGGAGGACCCTTCCCGAGACCCAAACGTCAAGGCCGCCCTGGAGGAACTCGAGCGGGTGCTTGGCACGCGGGTGCGGATCGTGGCCAGGGGTGAGCACCGCGGGCGAATCGAGATCGAGTACTACTCTGGCGAGGATTTGGACCGGATCTACGGGATCATCGTTAGGCCTGAAGCGGGCCACTGACATCTCCTGCCATATCAGCGACTCCAGCCGCGACCATCCCCGTCCGGCACAGCCATTGAGTCCCCGCGCGTCTGGTGCCGGCGGCTGGACTCGAACCAGCGACCTTGGGATTATGAGACCCACGCTCTAACCACCTGAGCTACGCCGGCGCCCGGTTTCTACTTCCAGCGTATGGGCTCGGCGGCGGCTTTGTCAACGCACCCTCTGTCCACCGCGCCGCAGCAGCGATTTGCCCGTCAGGCGTGGGTCTTGGAAGTGGGTAACACAAAGCGGGGCCGCAGTCCCCAGTGCGGCCCCGCTCGTTCGGCATCCCCCGGCGGAACGTTCAGCGCTTGGCCAGAATCATCACGCGCTCGTGGTTGGCCGCCCTCTGGGCCAACTCCCGCTGCGAGCGGTCCTTCGGGATCTCGTATCCCCAGTTGCCGGAGGCAGTCCACAACTGCGCCAGGAAGTAGCGGTTTCCGTAGCGGTTGAAGACCAGCTTGGCTTGCTCGGCAATCGCTGTAGCCTGGGCTGGGTTCGCGATCACAAAGGCAGCGCCCGTAGCATTCGCGCTACGAAAGGCTATGATGTTCGACCATTCGCGGTCAACCGCGTAGGTCCCGGCCGGCAGCGTCTTGCTGCCCACGGTGAACTCGAACGGGATGTCCGCGATCAGCTTGAGAGTGGTCTGTGCACTGGCGGTTCCCGCTGCTCCGATCAGAAGCAGGCCAACAACAGCCAGGGTCAGTTGAGTGCTCGTCCGCATTGCTTTCTTTCTCCTTGGAATTAGACTTGATGCTCGCTTGAGCTACCTGGGTATAGGCACGCTTCCCGCCAAAACTAGCCGCCGCGCGGCGTCGCCGCGCAA
>VFZS01000256.1 GCA_016871095.1 Acidobacteriota bacterium | reverse complement strand
GAGCTTGGACGCTCGTGCGTTGTTGTTCAACCTCGTGGTCGCCGGACTCACGGGTCTGCTCTTCGGAATGGCTCCCGCCAGGTGGGCCTCCCGCGAGAACATCGTTCGCGGCGCCGCCACCGCCTCGTCCCACTCGGCCCGCCTGCGCAAGGTCCTGGTGACGGCTCAGATCGCGATCTCGCTCTTTCTGCTGGTGATGGCGGGGTTATTCGCCCGTACTCTGGCCCGGCTGCGCGCCGTCGAGCCCGGATTCCCCACCGACCGGCTGCTCAGCTTTCAGGTGGATGCGCGTTCGTCGGGCTACCCGGCTGCTCAGGTCTACCGCTTGTACGAGAGACTCCGGTTTCATTTCGCCAGCCTGCCCGGAGTCCGCGCGGTGTCCATCTCGGACAATACCGTGCTCGCCATGGACGGCTGGAGCGCACGCGTCCGTGTTCACGGCTACCAGCCGCGGGAGGGCGAAGATGTGGAGCCCTTCTTCGACCTCGTCAGTCCGGGCTACTTCAGGGCCCTCGAGCTGCCTCTTCTCGCCGGGCGCGAGTTCACGGAAGCCGACCATGCCCAGGCGCGCAGGGTCGCGGTGGTCAATGAGACCTTCGCCCGGTACTTCTTCGGCACCTCCGACCCCCTCGGGCGCCGTTTCGACAACGACCTCGATCGTGACCTCGAGATCGTGGGCGTGGTCCGCGCCGGTCCCTACATGCATCTGCGCGAGCCGGCCCGGCGCCGCGTCTTCCTGCCGTACCTTCAGCGTTCCGGACTTGGTGGCATGACTTTCTACGTCCGCACGGGGACCGCCCCGGAACACATGTTCACCACGATCCGGCGTGAACTCGCCGCGGCCGCAAGCGGGCTTCCCATGTTCAACGAGCGGACCGTCGAGGAGCATATCCGCATCACCCTCACCGGTGAGCGCCTGGTCGCGTGGCTGTGCTCGGCCTTCGCGGTTCTAGCCGCTCTGCTGTCCGCCATCGGGCTGTATGGGTTGGTGTCCTACACCGTGGCGGCGCGGACCAGGGAATTCGGAGTGCGCATGGCCCTGGGCGCTGACGGCCGGCGCGTGCTGCGCATGGTGATGGGTGAGGTCGCCCTGCTGGCCTTGGCCGGAGGCGTGGCTGGGATGGCCCTCGTTCTGGCGGTTGGCCCCGTCATCCGCAGCCAGCTCTTTGGCCTCGAGCCTCACGATCCGGCGACCCTCCTCGCCGCCAGCCTTCTGCTGAGCGCGGTCATTTTTGCCGCCGGAGTCCGCCCCCCCTGGACCGCCGCCAACGTCAATCCGGTCGTGGCCCTCCGCCACCAGTAACCGGTGGTCCCTGCGAACACCGTGGCACGGCTGCCTGCTTTATACTGGCTGTAGGAGTAGCTTTCCCGTGTTCTGGCGACGCTGGTTCCATGTGCACGCCCATTTGCACTCGCTGCCCGCCCTGGCGGCCGAAGAGGAGACCCTCATCGGAGGACAGGCGGTCATCGAGGGCGTCATGATGCGCGCCCCGCACTCCTACTGCGTGGCGGTGCGGAAACCCTCCGGCGAGATCGTCACCGACGAGCAGCCGCTGGCCAAGGTGTCCGAGAAGTACCCTTTGTTCCGCCACCCCATCCTGCGCGGCGTGGGCAACCTGGGGCAGACCCTGGTCCTGGGCATCAAGGCCTTACAGTTCTCCGCCAACGCCGGCCTGGAGGAGACCGCTCCGAAGAAGGGCGGCAAGGAGATCTCCGGCTGGATGCTGGCGCTCAACCTGGTCATCTCGCTGGGCTTTTTCATCTTCCTGTACAAGTTCGTGCCGCTCTACCTGGCCACCGCGCTGGGCCGCTGGGCGCCCGCATTTCAGGGCCGCATCGCCTTCAACCTGGTGGACGGCCTGATACGCATCGCCATCTTCGTCGCCTTCCTCTACCTTATCTCCTTGTGGAAGGACATACGCCGGGTCTTCGAGTACCACGGGGCCGAGCACCGGGTGGTCTTCAACTTCGAAGCCAAGCAGCCGGTGACGGTCGAGAATGCCCGCCGCTTCCACACCTTCCATCCCCGCTGCGGCACCAGCTTCCTGCTGGTGGTCATGGTGGTGTCGATCGTGCTGTACACGCTGCTGCCCTTTGACGCCTTCGTGTGGAAGTTCGTCGGACGCGTGCTGCTGCTGCCGTTGATCGCGGGCGTGAGCTACGAAGCCATCCGCTTCGCGGCCAGGCATCGCGGCGGGTTGCTGGCCACCGTGACGGCGCCGGGCCTGTGGCTCCAGCGCATCACCACCCGTCCCCCCTCCGACCACCAGACCGCCGTGGCCATACACGCTCTGGAAAGGGCGATGGCGCTGGAGCAGGCCCAGGGCGGCCAGCTCGTCATCGCTTAAGGGCCTCCCCATGGAATACGTGCGCAAGCTGGATGAGATCGAGGCCCGGTTCGAGGACCTCACCAGCCAACTGGCCGACCCGGCGGTGATCAGCGACCCGGAGCAGTACCGCCAAGTCGCCAAGAGCCACCGCGAGATCGAGGAAGTCGTCGCCGCCTACCGGCGGTGGAAACTAGTCCGCCGCGACCTGGATGGCGCCCGCCCCATGCTCGAGGAGGCCGACGAGGACTTGCGCGTCATGGCTGCCGAGGAGGTCCAGCGGCTGGAACCCGAACTGGCCGGCCTGGAGGAACGGCTCAAGGTCCTGCTGCTGCCCAAGGATCCCAACGATGAGAAGAACGTCGTGATCGAGATCCGCGCCGGCACCGGCGGCGACGAGGCCACGCTCTTCGCCGGCGAGGTTTTCCGCATGTACTCCCGCTACGCCGAGGGCCAGGGCTGGAAGGTCGAGGTCTCCTCGTCCAGCGAATCCGACATCGGCGGCTTCAAGGAAGTCATCGCGCTGATCAACGGCGACAAGGTCTACAGCAGGCTGAAGTACGAGAGCGGCGTGCACCGCGTGCAGCGCGTGCCCGTCACCGAGCAGCAGGGCCGCATACACACCTCCGCCGTGACCGTCGCAGTGCTGCCCGAGGCCGACGAGGTTGAAGTCGAGATCGACCCCAAGGAGCTGCGCATCGACACCTTCTGCTCGTCCGGCCCCGGCGGTCAGTCGGTCAACACGACTTACTCGGCGGTGCGCCTCACCCACCTGCCCACCGGGCTGGTAGTCTCCTGCCAGGACGAGAAGTCGCAGATCAAGAACCGCGCCAAGGCCCTGCGCGTGCTCCGCTCCCGCCTCTACGAGATGGAGCTCGGGAAGCAGCGCGCCGAGATCGGCGCCGAACGCCGCAGCATGGTGGGCACCGGCGACCGCAGCGAGAAGATCCGCACCTACAACTTCCCCCAGAACCGCCTCACCGATCACCGCATCGGCCTCACCCTCTACCAGTTGGATATGATCATGGATGGCCGCCTGGAAGGGGTCATTGACGCCCTGACGACCTACTACCGGGCGGAGAAGCTCAAGCAGCAGACCGAGGTGGCGGGCCCCGTCCGTGACCGTGCAGACAGCACTCCGGCACGCGTGCCGGCTTCTTGAGGAAGGCGCCATTGCGGTTCCGCGCCTGACCGCGGAAGTCCTGCTGTGTCACGCCCTCGGCCGCGAGCGTCCCTACCTCTATGGCCACCCGGAAGAAGAACTGAGCGAAGCGGCCCGGGCCGCCTTCGAGCGGTATCTCCAGGAGCGTCTTGACGGCAAACCCACCCAGTACATAACCCGCCGCCAGGAGTTCTACGGGCGCGAGTTCCTCCTCACCGAGGACGTGCTCATTCCCCGCCCCGAGACCGAGCACGTGGTGGAGACGGCCCTGGCGGTGGCGGGCGATGCCCGGCACATTCTCGACGTGGGCGCTGGCTCGGGCGCCCTGGCGGTCACCCTCAGCCTTGAGCTGAGCCGGCCCGTGTCGGCCAGCGACATCTCACCTGCCGCCCTTGCGGTGGCCGCCGAAAACGCCCGCCGGTTGGGAGCCGAGGTGCGCTTCTTTGCCGGCGATGTGGTGGAGGCCGTCGCCGCGCGCAGCCTGGACCTGGTGGTTTCCAACCCGCCCTACGTCCCGCTCGAGGAACAGGCCGGGCTCCAGCGCGAGATCCGCGACTGGGAGCCGCACGTGGCGCTGTTCAGCGGTCCAGAGGGTTTGGACATGTACCGGCGGCTGGTGGCCGGCGCCACGCGCGTGCTTCGACCCGGCGGCTGGCTGGTGCTCGAGCTCGGATTCAAGACCGCCGGCCCGGTCCATGAGATGCTCGGCGCGGCCTGGACCCAGGTGCGCACCACGCCGGATCTGGCCGGGTTTCAGCGCGTCCTGGCGGCACGGTGGCGATCATGAGAACCATCTTCCACCTGGACATGGACGCCTTCTTCGTGTCGGTGGAGGAGGTGTTCGACCCGTCTTTGAAGGGCCAGCCCGTGGTGGTGGGCGGGCGTCCGGACCAGCGCGGGGTGGTCTCGGCCGCCTCCTACGCGGCGCGCAAGTTCGGCGTGCATTCGGCCATGCCCCTGCGCACCGCCCATCAGCGTTGCCCCCAGGCCATTTTCCTCGACGGCCACCCCCACCGCTATCGCGAGTACTCGGGAAAGGTCTTCGAGATACTCCAGGAATACTCACCCCAGGTCGAGATGGCCTCCATCGACGAGGCCTACCTGGACATGACCGGCACTGAGCGCCTCCACGGGCCTCCGCTGAAAGCCGCGCACGCCTTGCACGAAGCGGTCAAGACCCGCACCCAACTGAACTGCTCCATCGGTGTCTCCACCTCCCGCATGGTGTCCAAGGTGGCCTCCGATCAGGCCAAGCCCAACGGCGTCCTGTGGGTGCTTCCAGGAATGGAGGCGCGCTTTCTGGCGCCGCTCGAGGTGCGCCAGATTCCCGGGGTGGGCAAGGTCACCGAGAAGGCGCTGCACGACCTGGGCTTGCATCGCGTGGGCGACTTGGCGCGGCTGGAAGAGTCATTCCTGAAGGAGCGCTTCGGCCAGTGGGGACTGGCGCTGGCGGGCAAGGCGCGCGGCCTGGACGCCGGCGCCTGGTTTGACGGCGAGATCGGCGCCGGTGAAGCGCCGAAATCGATGAGCCATGAGCACACCTTCGATGTGGACACCGCCGATGCCGGGGTGCTGGACACGACTCTGGCCCGGCTCTCCGAGATGGTCGGAAGAAGGCTGCGCGAGCAGGACCTGTTCGCCCGCACCGTGCAGCTTAAGCTCCGCTATCAGGATTTCTCGACCATCACCCGCGCGCGCACGCTCGATTGCGCCACCCAGCTCGACACGGATCTGCTCGAAGAAGCCCGGCGGTTGTTCCGCAAGAACTGGAAGGCGGGCCGTCCGGTGCGTCTGCTGGGCGTGCAGGCGTCTTCACTCGAGGCCGCGCCGGGCCAGATGAGCCTGCTGGAGGACGAAAAGAGCCGTCGCTGGAGTAAGGCCCTGGAGGCCGCCGACCGCCTCCGCGACCGCTACGGCGAATCCGCCGTCTCCCTGGGCAGCGCCGTGGGCGGCTCCTTCCGCCAGCGCACCCACGAAAACCCCGCCGGCCTGCCGGGCAAAGGGCCCAAGACGGAGCCGCGACCGTAAGGGAGCGGTCTTGTCACCCGTGAGGCTGTTACGCGCCGCCCGGCGCGATGTTACCCTTGTGAGGTGACTCGGAGCCCGCGCACTATCCCGCACCTACGCTGGTGGATCGGGGGTTTGCTGTTCGCCTCTACGGTTATCAACTACATTGACCGGCAGACCCTCAGCTTCATGGCGCCCACTCTCCAGGAGGAGTTCCACTGGACCAACTGGCACTTCGGCCTGATCGTGATCTCCTTCCGCGTCGCCTACGCGGTGATGCAGACCGTGGCCGGCCGGCTGTTGGACTGGATGGGGACGCGCCGCGGCCTGCTGCTGACGGTGAGCTGGTACTCGGTGGCCGCGGCCATCACCTCGACGGCCCGGGGCCTGAAGACCTTCATGCTCTTCCGGTTCCTGTCCGGATCGGGCGAGGCGGCCAATTGGCCCGGCGCCACCAAGACGGTCTCGGAGTGGTTCCCCAAGACCGAGCGCGGCTGGGCGGTTGCGCTGTTCGATAGCGGCTCGGCGGTGGGCGGCGCCATCGCTCCATTCACCGCCTTCTGGGCTTACCAGGTTTTCGGAAGCTGGCGCCCGGCCTTCCTGGTCACCGCGGTGCTCGGCGCCATCTGGGTTTTCGTCTGGAGGGCCTTCTACCATCCGGCGGAAACGCATCCCAACCTGGACCCCAGGGAGCGCGAGATGATTCTGGCCTCGCGGCGCCAGGAGCTGCTGACCGAGGCCCGCGCGCTGGGCGGCGAGGCGGGGCAGCGGCCGGCCACCTGGGGGCAACTGCTGCGCCTCAAACATACCTGGGGCATCATCCTGGGCAAGTCGCTCACCGACCCGGTGTGGTTCTTCATCACCGACTGGTTCGGCATCTTCCTGAGGTCAAAAGGCTTCAACCTGGCGAAATCCCGGCTGGGCTTCTGGGTGCCCTTCCTGGCCGCGGACCTGGGCAACTTCTTCGGCGGGGGACTCTCCAGTGAGCTGATCCGCCGCGGCTGGCCGGTGCTGAAAGCCCGCAAGTTCGTGATCCTGATTTGCGGCCTGGGCATGGCGCTGCTGATCCCCGCCGCCTTTGTCTCCCAGTTCGCCCTCATCATCGGCTTGTTTGCGGTCTCGACGTTTGCCTACGCCGCCTGGTCCACCATGGCCCTGGCGCTGCCGTCTGACCTATACCCCAGCAGCACGGTGGCCTCGGTCAGTGGTATGAGTGGCACGGGCGCGGGCATCGGCACCATCATCTCGACGTTCATCATCGGCCGGATCTCGGACCGCTACTCCTTCGGACCCATCCTGGTGGGGGCCAGCCTGGTTCCGCTGGTGGCCACCGCGCTGGTCTTCCTGCTGGTGCGGGACCAGCCCGGCCGGCGAGAATCTTGACCAGAACCCGGGTTTACAGATACATGCGGTCATTCCGCGCAGGTCTTGCGGCTGCCGCACTGCTGGCCGCCGGGCAGGAGCCGCCGCCCCTGCGCGTGACCACCCACCTGGTGCAGGTCAACGTAGTGGTACATGACCATAAGGGGGAGCCGGTGGCCGGCCTCACCCAGGATGACTTCGTGCTCCTGGACGAGAACAAGCCGCAGCGCATAGCGTTCTTTTCGATGGAAGGCGCCGGGCCATCGACCGCCCCGGCGCGGACTCTGCCGCCCAACTACTTCACCAACCGCCTGGAGTACCGCTCGCTGGCGCCGGGCAGCGTCACCGCGATCCTGTTCGACGCCCTGAACACCGCCTGGGAGGACCAGGTTTACTCGAAGAACCAGCTCGTCAAGTTCCTCGGCCAGGTGCGGCCCCAGGACCGCTTCGCGCTGTACGTTCTCGGCCGCGACCTGCGTGTGCTGCATGATTTCACCACCGACACCCGCTCGCTGCTGCGGGTGCTGGCCCGCCATCGGAATGCTCCCTCTCCGGAGCTGGAGGCTTCCGAGCCTGCTCCGGCTGACACGGGCGTCGAGGAACTCGACAACTGGCTCAACGAATCCAGCCAGATGCTCGCGGACTTCGTCAAGATCAACCGCGCCCGGCAGACCCTGGACGCCATCGAGGCCATCGCCCACCACTTGTCGCGGGTTCCAGGGCGCAAGAACCTGGTCTGGATTTCCGCCGGGTTCCCCTTCTCGATCGGTTTCGACGACCTGGAGGAGCTTCGGGAGGCCAATCGCCAGCGGCGGCACTTCGCCGACGAGATCGAGCGCACGGCGCGCGCCTTGAACGACG
>VFZS01000255.1 GCA_016871095.1 Acidobacteriota bacterium | reverse complement strand
AGGCCGGCGTCCGGACGCCCATCCTCTTCCTCACCGCCAGGGCTCACGAAGCCGAGAAAGTCCTGGGCCTGGACCTGGGCGCGGACGACTACATCACCAAACCGTTCAGCGCGCGGGAACTGCGCGCGCGCATTCGCGCCCGCCTGCGGAACAAGGAGGAACCAAGAGATGAGGTGCTGCGCTTCGCGGATGCCGAAATCGACCTGGCCCGCTGCGAAGTGCGCAGAGGCGGCAAGGACGCCGGGGTGACGCCGCTGGAGTTCAAGCTGCTCGTCGCCTTCGTGAACCATCGCGGCCGCCTCTTGAGCCGTGAGCAGCTCATCGACTTGGCTTGGGGAGGGCAGACCTTCGTGACGGACAGAGCCGTGGATGCCCACATTGTGAATCTGCGGCGGAAGCTGGGTCAGGAACTGATCGTCAGCGTCCGCGGGATGGGATACCGTTTTGAGGGCTGAAATCTCACGGTTTCCTCACCCTCGCCGCATACCCGGCTTGCAGTCGGGGTGCAGCATGGGCCGTGGGAGGTTCTCATGAGACATCGCAGGTTGGCCTTCATCCTGGCGGCGGCCTCGCTGGCGCTGGCCCAGGCGGACGTAACCCTCCAGAAAGCGATTCGCAAAGAAACCGTGGAAGGGGACTTGAAGGGCGCCATAGAATTGTACGGCCAGGCGCTCAGCCAGGCGGGCGCCAGGGACCGCGCCACCGCCGCTCAGGCGTTGCTGCGCATGGGCGAGTGCCACGAGAAACTGGGCAGCGCGGAAGCGCGCAAGGCCTACGAGCGCGTGTTGCGCGAGTACGCCGACCAGACGGCGCCGGCGGCCTCGGCGCGGGAGCGGCTGGCGGCGCTGACGCGCGCGTCTGGAGCGACGGCTCCTGGGGGCGTCGTCCACAGGCTGGTATGGAGTACACCAACCGAAGCCTGGGGCGGCGTTTCCCCCGACGGGCGGTGGATTGCCTTCCAGAATGAGCACACAGATCTCGCGCTCCACGACCTGGTGACCGGACAGAACCGGCTCTTGACCAACTATGGCCCGCGGGACCAGCGCCCGGGAATGGCCTACGGCGGTGTGTTTTCGCCGGACGGCAGGCGCGTCGCCTACATGTGGGTGGTGTACAAGACCATGACGCATGAGGTTCGGGTGGTCAACGTGGATGGTACTGGAGAGCGCGTTCTGTATCGCCACGACAAGGTCTCACGTGCCCTCCCGCGGGCTTGGACGCCAGACGGCGCCGCGATTGTCGCCGGCCTGTACCGTGACGATCTCCGCGAGCGCCAGGTCCTCCAGATCTCGCTCTCCGATGGAGCCATCAAGGTCCTGCGAGCGGAAAAGGGACACCCAGGTGGATTCGTCCGTTCGATGGCCTTTTCCCCGAACGCCCGCTTTCTGGCGTATCAGAGCTATGGCGACATCTTCTCGCTGGACCTGCAATCTACGGAGGGACGGAAGACGCCGGTGACACTCGCAGAGTACCACGGGACGAACGAACTGATGGGCTGGACGCCGGACGGCAACCACATCCTGTTTGTCGGCGAACGCACCGGCACCCGGGATGCCTGGCTGCTGCCGGTCAAGGATGGCAAGCCGGCGGGAGAGCCGCGGCTCGTCAAGTCCGCACTGGCCCCCGTGGACAATTCGGTCTACGGTGGCAGCAACGACATCACCCCCGCGGGCTTCACCAGCACCGGCGCCTTCTACTATGGCGCTTCTCGCACAGAGTCCGACGCCATGACCGTCGCGCTCGACTGGGCTTCCGGACGGCTCCAGGGCGCGCCGGTCCGATTCGCCGGCGGTTTCGACGGCTCCACGCTCGGCCTCCAGTGGTCCCCGGATGGCAAGTCGGCCTTTTGCCGGCGCGGCAATATGCTGCTGCTCCGGAACCTGGATTCGCGTTCAAGGCGGGAAATTCATCCACGCTACGACGATGCCTTCGAGCACGCGAAGTGGCATCCCGACGGCAAGTCGGTCATCTTCATCGGCGGCGGGTGGCCTCGGAAGGTGCTTCAGGTGGACCTGGAAACCGGAGCCACGAGGGACCTCGCCCTGGACCTGACGGAGTCAGAGGCCAAGAACGTCCTCCGTGACGGCGCCAGTGAGACAGTCTATGTGACCTACACCGCCGTGCTGTCGCACGACGGCAAGACCCTCTACCGGGCGATGTACGGCACTCAGGGCGCGAAGAGAGTGGGTGGGCGCGTCGTGGCCAGAAACCTCGCCTCCGGAGAGGAACAGGTGGTCCACCGTACCCGGCCGGACGAGGCGGTGATTGCCGGCCTTGCCCTCTCGCCGGACGGAAAGCAACTGGCGAGTTTGAACTACGCTGCGCCGCGGGACAGGGTCTATGTGTTCGCGGCAAGCGGGGAGAATCCGGAAAGCCCTCCTCTTTACTCGCCCCAAGGGGGATCGGGAGAGGACTGCGCAGCGATCACCTGGTCGGCGGACGGCAAGTTCATTCTGGCTGGCATGAACCGCCCTCCAGCCACCGGTGAACTCTGGCGCATTCCGCTCGGCGGAGGTCCGCCCCAGAAGATCCCGCTGCCCTTTATGGTCCTTGATCTGCACGCTCATCCCGACGGCCGCCGCATCGGGATTACGGCCTGGAAGCAGATCGGCGAAGCCTGGGCGCTGGAGAACTTTCTGCCCAAGGCGGCGAAGTAGGGGAAAACCTCACCGAATCCTCGCATAACTCAGAAGAGAACTGGTTATGCTGAGGGAGTCGATGTCCGCCCATGGATGGTCGGGGCCTGCCAGCCGTCTGCTGGTTTCCTTCCTGGCGGTGACGATTCTGCCGGCGGCGGCCCTGTTTTGGCTGAGTTGGCGGTCGCTGGAGCAGGACCGGCTGCTGGAAGCCGAACGTGTCCGCAAGCGCTGCGAGCAGGCGGCTGATCTGGTCGTTACGGCCCTCCAGCAAGAGCTGGCTGCGCTGGAGCTGCGCCTGGATGATTCCGCTCCCTCCGGCGGCGAAGTCTTCAGAGTCGTCTTTGCAGGCGACCGTGTGGAGATGCGCCCGCCGCACCGGCTGCTCTACTATCCGGTGGCGCCGGCCGGCCGGGAGGCGCCAGAGCAGATCTTCCCGGCTGGCGAGGCATTGGAGTTCCGGGACAGGGACTACGTCCGCGCGGCCGCGGCATTTCGCGAGCTAACCAAGTCCAGCGACCCGGCGATTCGCGCCGGTGCCTGGCTGCGCATGGCCCGCAATCTGCGCAAGAGCGGCAAGCCGGAAGAGGCGCTGGCAGCGTATGAGGCCATGACGGGCTGCGGTCCCGTGCTGCTGGGAGGCGTTCCGGCGGACCTGGTGGCGCGCCGCGCGCGGTTCGCTGTGCTCGAAGAACTCCGGCGGACCACTGATGCCCGGCGGGAGGCCGACTCCCTGGCCCGTGACCTCGACGCCGGCCGTTGGTTACTCGACCGCGAAACGTACCGGCACTTCGCGCAGGAGATCGGCCACCAACCGCCTGCCGAGACCGCGGCGCTCGCCGCCGCCGTGGAGTGGCTTTGGAAGCGGCGTCAGGAGGCGCCCGCGGGGCGGGAGGCCGTCACGGCCGGAGGCCGTCAGTGGGTGATGCTTTGGCGGGGCGAGTCGGGGCTGGCAGCCGGCCCGCGGTACGTGGACCGGGCGTGGTTCGCCCCGCTCGCTCCCCTGCTCAAGAGCCAGGGCGTGCGCCTGGTGCGGGACGGCGCTTCGTCTGCCGGGGACGCGCAACGTACGGCGGCCGCCACGGGGTTGCCTTGGAGCCTACAGGTGGCGAGCGCCGATCCCGGCGCGGACACGAGGCAGTTCGCCGCGCGGCGGCGCTTCCTGCTGGCAGCCGTCGGACTGTTCAGTGCGTTGGTCTGCGCGGGCAGCTACCTCATCGCTCGCGCCGTGAACCGGGAACTTGCGGCCGCGCGCCTCCAGTCGGACTTCGTGGCCGCCGTGTCGCACGAATTCCGCACCCCGCTCACGCTGCTGCGCCAGACCACCGAAGCCTTCGTCGAGGGGCGCGCCGGCAACGAAGCCGAGCGCCAGGGTCTGTATCAGGCCCAGACCAGGGCCACCGAGCGGCTGCACCGGCTGGTGGAATCGCTGCTCGACTTTGGGCGCATGGAGGCGGGCGCAAGACCTTACCGCCTGCGGCCGACAGACGCGGCGCAGTTGGTTCGCGGCGTGGTCGAGGAGTTCCAGAGCGAGATGGCCTCCAGTGGTTGCAGTGTGGAGTTGACGGTGGAGCCGCCGGCGCCGGTCGTCGATGCGGACCCTGACGCGCTCACGCACGCCCTCTGGAATCTGCTCGACAATGCGGTGAAGTATTCGCCGGCATGCCGGACGGTGTGGGTCCACGTGAGCGGACGGGACGGTGAGGTGGCCATCGCGGTGCGCGACCGCGGCCTCGGCATCCCTCCCGGCGAGCAACGCGAGGTCTTCCGCAAGTTCGTGCGTGGCGAAGCGGCGCGCCTCGACGGCATCAAGGGCGCCGGCATTGGGCTGGCGATGGTGGCGCACATCGTGGAGGCGCACCGGGGCCGGGTGGAACTGGAGAGCACGCCCGGTGAGGGCAGCACGTTCACGATTCTCCTGCCGGGGAGAGGCTGATAATGGCGCGGATCCTGATTGTAGAGGACGAAGCCGACATCGCCATGGTGCTGGAGCGCGACCTGCGCGTGGAGGGCTACGAGACCGCCATTGCCCGCGACGGTGAGGAGGCCCTCCGCCGCTCCGCCGGGGAGCGATGGGACCTGATCCTGCTCGACGTGATGCTGCCGCGCAAGGACGGCTTCGAGGTGTGCCGCGAGATCCGGCGCGCCCGCATCAAGACCCGCATCATCCTGCTGACCGCGCGAACGCAGGAGGCGGAGAAGGTGCTCGGCCTCGAGCTGGGAGCGGACGATTACGTCACCAAGCCCTTCAGCCCGCGCGAATTGCGCGCGCGAATCAAGGCCGTGCTGCGGCGCGACGAGGACCAGGCCGGGGGTGTCTACCGCTTCGGCGATTGCGAAGTGGACTTCGACCGCGGGGAAGTGCGGCACGGGGGCCGCCCGGTGGAGGCGACGCCGCTCGAGTTCAAGCTGCTGGCGGCCTTCATACGCCAGCGCGGGAAGGTGCTCAGCCGCGACCAGTTGATCGAGGCAGCCTGGGGCCCCGGCATCTTCGTCACCGAGCGGGCGGTGGACTACCACATCATCAACCTGCGCCGGAAGATCGAGCGCCTGCCGGCTGAGCCGCGCTATTTGCGAAGCGTGCGCGGCCTGGGGTACCGGTTCGATGGCTGAATCCTCGCACAATCCTCGATGTTTCCTGACGGCGGTTCCAGCATACGGCGGCTATTCTGCCGTCATGGAGGCTGCCGTGAAATTCGCATACGTCGCCGCATTAGCTTGCGGGTTGGCCCTGCTGGGGGCGCCGCAGAAGAGCGGCAAGCCGGAGGTATCGCTCCAGAAGGCGATTCAGACTGAAATGGTGGACGGTGATTTGAGGTCCGCCATCGAGATCTATCAGAAGCTCGCGCAGAGCCGGGACCGTGCGACCGCCGCTCAGGCCCTGGTGCGGATGGGCCAGTGCTATGAAAAGCTGGGCGACGCGGAAGCGCGCAAAGCCTACGAGCGCGTGCTGCGCGAGTTCTCCGACCAGGCGGAACCGGCGGGCCTCGCGCGGGAACGGCTGGGTGCGCTGGTGGGAACGGCAGCATCCCCACCAGCGGGCGGAGTGACTCACCGGCTGGTGTGGAGTACACCGACCGAAGCCTGGGGCGGCGCTTCTCCCGATGGGCGGTGGATTACCTTCCAGAATGAGCACACAGATCTCGCGCTCCACGACCTGGTGACCGGACAGAACCGGCTCCTGACCAACTACGGCCCGCGGGACCAGCGCCCGGGAATGGCTTACGGCGGGGTGTTTTCGCCGGACGGCAGGCGCGTCGCATACGCGTGGCTGGTGTGCAAGACTGTGACCCAAGAGGTTCGGGTGGTCAACGTGGATGGTACTGGAGAGCGCGTTCTGTATCGCCACGACCAGGCCTCCAGCGCGATTCCGCGGGCTTGGACGCCAGACGGCGCCGCGGTACTCGCCCGCGTGTACCGCGACGATATTGGCGAGCGGCAGATCCTGCGGATCTCGGTTTCCGATGGTTCCGTCGAGGTCCTGCGCGCGGAGAAGGGCGTCTCAGGCTCGGCTTTCCGCTCGATGGCCTTTTCTCCTACGGCCCGCTTTTTGGCGTATGAGAGCTTCTCCGACATCTTCGCCCTGGACCTGCAATCCCCGGAGGGGCGGAAGACGCCGGTGACACTCGCGGAGGACAACTGGAGTAACGAACTGATGGGCTGGTCGCCGGACGGCAACCACATCCTGTTAGTCGGCGACCGCACCGGCACCCGGGATGCCTGGCTGCTGCCGGTCAAGGATGGCCAGCCGGCGGGTGAGCCGCGCCTGGTCAAAACCGCGCTGGCTACCGTGGACCATTCGATTTACAGGGGCAGCAATGACATAATCCCCATGGGCTTCACCAGGACCGGCGCCTTCTACTATGGAGTCTCCCGCAGGGAGTCCGATGCCATGACCGTCGCGTTCGACTGGGCTTCCGGACGGCTCCAGGGCGCGCCGGTCCGATTCGCCCGCGGTTTCGACGGCTCCACGCTCGGCCTCCAGTGGTCCCCGGATGGCAAATCGGCCTTCTGCCAGCGCGGCAATATGCTGGTGCTTCGGAACCTGGACTCGCAGTCCAGGCGGGAACTTCACCCACGCTACAACCAGGCCTTCGACCACGCCAAGTGGCACCCCGACGGCAAGTCGCTCATCTTCATCGGCGGCGGGTGGTCACCGGGCGTTTTTCAGCTGGACCTCGAGAGCGGCGCCACCAGGGCGCTCGCCCAGGACTTGACGGAGGCGGAGGCGAAGAAGGTTCGGCTTGAGGGCGCCAGAGAGACGGTTTATGTTACGTACACAGCCGTGCTGTCCCACGACGGCAAGACCCTGTACCGGGGAATGTTCGGTGTTCAGGGCGCGAAGAGGGTAGGCGGGCGGGTGGTGGCTACCAACCTCGGCTCCGGAGAAGAGAAGGTGATCCATCGTACACGGCAGGACGAGGCGTTGCTGCTCGACCTTGCCCTCTCGCCGGATGGAACGAAACTGGCAACCCTGAACTACGCTCCTCCGCGGGGCCGGATCTATGTGTTCCCGGTGAGTGGCGAGAATCCGGGAAGTCCTCCTCTCTACTCGCCCCAAGGGGGATCGGGGGAGGACTGCGAAGCGATCACCTGGTCGCCGGACGGCAACTCCATCCTGGCCAGCATGAACCGCCTTCCGGCCACCGGTGAACTTAGGCGCATTCCGCTGGATGGCGGTCCACCCCAGAAGATCCCGCTTCCATTCATGTCCCTTGATGTTCACGTTCATCCCGACGGCCGCCGCATCGGGATTACGGCCTGGAAGCAAATCGGCGAAGTCTGGGCGCTGGAGAACTTCCTGCCGCGGGAGGGGCCGGCCCGCTGAGCAAGCGTGAGCGGCAGAGCAGCCCGCATGTTCGCGCGGCGGGGCTGACGGGGAAACGGAAGGGGAGGGGATATGGGGCGGGCAATCAGCCCGGAGGCCGGCTGAGAGCCGGCCGCGGACTGAGAGTCCGCCCCACGATCACGGGCTGAGCGGGGGAGCGGGGGTGAGCAGGCGGATGCGGCTGTTCTGGTCGTCGGCGATGTAGACCCGGCCGGCGGGGCCCACCGCCACGCCGGTGGGAAACCGGAGCATCGCGTCGGTGGCGGGCCCCC
>VFZS01000254.1 GCA_016871095.1 Acidobacteriota bacterium | reverse complement strand
TGGCCTACTTGTCAACGCCGGTTGAAATTTCCCCATTTCGCCGGTTGAAAATTCCCCACCCCAAAGCATCTCAGAACCTGCTTTCCGTGGCCCCGGCTGGAGCGGAGCCCAGCGCCGCCCTTGGGCGGCGCGCTTTGGGCGCAGCGGAGGCCGGGGCCACGGAAAGCGCCCCCGGTCGCCCCTCCTCCTCCCTGGCCGGCAACAGCCCTGCCCGCCGACGCTCCTTCAGCCGGTAGCTCTCGCCCCGGATGTTCACCGTCGTCGAGTGATGCAGCAGCCGGTCCAGAATCGCCGTCGCGATGATTGGGTCCCCGAAGATTCCTCCCCAGTCACCATAGCTCTTGTTCGAGGTCAGGATGATGCTCCCTCGCTCATACCGGGCACTGACCAGTTGGAAGAAGATCGTTGCCCCCAGTTCGTCCAGCGGCAAGTACCCCATCTCGTCAACCACCAGCACCTTCGGCGCCAGATAGACCTTCATCCGCCGGTCCAGCCGCCCCTCCCGATAGGCCCGCCCCAAATCATCGACCAGGGCGTGCGCCGTCATGAAATAGGCCGGCTGGCCGGCACGAATCGCCGCTTCGGCCAGCGCCACCGCCAGATGCGTCTTGCCCACGCCCGGGGGCCCCAGCAGAATCACATTGCTGGCCTCATGGACGAAGCGCAGTGTCCGCAGCTCCCGAATCTGCCGCTCATCAATCGAGGGCTGGAAGCTGAAGTCGAACTGCTCAAACGTCTTCACGTACGGCAGGTGCGCTAGTTGCAGCCGGGTCTTCAAGTACCGTTGCCGCCGCGCCTCGACTTCCGCCCCCAGCACCTCCAGCAGGAAGTCGGCGTAGCTGGGCTCGTTCTTGGCGGCTAGCTCCAACAAACCCTCCAGCCGGGCCTCGAGCGCCGTCAGCCCCAAG
Source organism: Acidobacteriota bacterium (assembly GCA_016871095.1). GTDB lineage: Bacteria > Acidobacteriota > Terriglobia > Bryobacterales > Bryobacteraceae > VFZS01. Next base: position 6,829 of record VFZS01000254.1, on the reverse strand, counting down.
GCCTCCAGTGTGCCTTGCAGCCGTTCGATCGACGTCATCGCGCACCTCCCGCCGCCGCGCTCTCATACGCCGCCAGCGGCCGGATCTCCACCACCGGCGCCGTCTGGCGTAAGTGAACCAGGATCTTCCGCGGCTGCCTGGCGGCCAACGGAATCCCCTCATGGTGCTCGGGGTTGCGCATGATCACGTGTTTCCGGGGCGCTCGCGCATGCACCGCAATCCGCTCCGCGCCATAGTGCACCTCCACATCCCCGCCGCGCCCGCGCACCCACACCGGTTTGCCCACATAGATCCACGGCACTGAGTAGCGGCTTCCTTGCCAGGCCACATAGGCATCCCGTGCCACCTTCCGCAACTCGTCGTCCACGTAGGGATACGACGGCTTTCCCGACAGCGGCTGCAGGCTCATCTGATCAGCATCCCAACGCGCCATCACTTGCATGTGCGTCGTCCCGTGCACGCGCTGGTTGGCCACCGTCCACACCCACTGGCGCAATTGGGCGTTGAAGTCCTGCAAGCATCCCGGCTCCTGCCCTTGCAGACCGCACAGGAAGTTGCGCCGCACGTACTTCACGCCCGACTCCACTTTGCCCTTGGTCTGCGCCCGGTAGGGCCGACACAACCGCGGCGTGAACCCCCAGTAGCGCGCGAAGTCCAGAAACACCGGGTTCCAGACAACCTCGCCCCGCTCGTCCATCTCCTGCCATACCGTCTTCATGCGGTCGTAGAGGATCTCTTCGGGCACCCCGCCCAACTGCCCGAAGGCCTCCTCATGCATCTGCAGCAGAGTCCCCAGTTTCTGCTCCAGCGCCGCCGCGGCCATCATCATCCGGCTGTAGCCCAGGGTGAACGTGAAGCCCCACAGCTTGCGCTCAGTTCCCTCGACCGCAAGTGTCCCCAGATGCCCCCAGTCCACCTGCGCCTGCTTGTTATGGTACGCGTACCATAACAAGCATTATGGTGAGTCCGGCGTCATGGTGAGAGCAGCATTGCCGGTTGCCCGTATTCATTGCCGGGCCGCCTGTTTTGCGGCTCCGAGCTTTCCATAACGCCGGCTGGTGAAATCGTGATCTCCCCCGGTTCAATCCAGGAAAGGAATTCACGATGTTTTCAAACTGGTTCTCCGGTGACGATCTCGAACGCTATCGAACGTCACCGCACAAACAGCGTATCGACGCCATCGCAAGCAGTCTGCTGCGACTGAAGTACGCGAGCGAGGTGATACGCCAGCATCTACATGAGTGGCTGCGCTTCTCTCGCACACTCGACGCGAAAGAAGCCACGCCGCTGCCAGCGCCGACTGCGGAACCTGTGAGGCAGTACGTGGCCGAGCGCGTGGCGGGTTGCAGCGCGAGCCGATCCCGCGTTCTTCGAGCTTCCGTCAGGATCTTTCTGGAGGCAGATGAGCAAGGGCGCTTTCGTCGGCGCGTTTGCTGCCCGCCTTCAACCCCGCCGTGGTTCGGCCCTATTCTGACACTGTACCTGGAGTTCGTGCGAAACCATCGCGGGCTGTCTCAGAAGACAGCAAGGAAGTACATCCAAAAGCTATCGGCGTTCGCTCAGTACCTGGAGGACGCTGACGTGGCCCAACTTAGTTGCATCACGCCCGGGCACGTTCGAGACTTTTATGAGAACGCGGGTCACGTCGGGCCGCGGCGCTCGTACGGTTCCACCCTCCGCGTCTTCTTTCGCTGGGCAGCCGTCCAAGGCTGGGTGGCGGACTCCTTGGGCGATGCAGTTCCAAGGCCACGACAGTATCGCCATGTGAATCTTCCGGATGTGCTCAGCGCAGCAGAGGTCGAGCGCATCCTGGCTGCGGTGGACCAATCGACCGCCCTCGGCCGCCGAGATTACGCGATCCTTCTGCTGGCTGCCCGCTATGGGTTGCGCCCTTGCGATATTCGACAGCTTACGCTCGATGACATCGACTGGCGTGCCGGGCGCATTGATCTCCGGCAACTGAAGACCGGCAGACCCCTTGCCCTTCCGCTTTTGCATGACGTTGCACAGGCACTCAGCGGATATGTCCGCGATGGACGGCCGGCTTCATCGGACCGCACCGTCTTTCTACGGCACTGCGCACCTTTCGAACCGTTCGCTCCAGAGAACAACCTGACGGCGAACATGCGAGGAGCCCTGCAGCGCGCTGGCCTCGCCGGACGAACTGGTCGGCGGGGCATGTACCTGTTCCGTCACACACTTGCCACCCGACTGCTGGCTGGCGGGCGCCCACTCAAGACAATCGCCGATGTTCTGGGCCATGCATCCACCGACACTACATACGGGTATACCCGCGTCGATCTCGCTGGACTCCGCACGGTTGCCATCTCTGAAGAGGAGGTGAGCCGATGAGCGCGCGACCGGAAGCGTCTGATTGCGGCTTCGTCTCGCCATTAGCGTCACAGCTGGCGCGGTTCCTCGCCCTGAAGCATGCGATGGGTTACCGCTATCGGGAGGAAGGTCGCGCCTTGCGCGAGCTCGACTGTTTTCTGAGCACTCGCCTGGCCGCAGCTGATCCTCTCGTCACTCCTGCAGTTGTGCATGAGTACGTCGCCCGGAGAGGCACTGAATCGGAGACGACGCGCGCGCACCGCCTGACGCTCATCCGGGAGGTCTGCCGCTTCCTGCGCCTGGACGATGCCCGAGTGGTGGTGCCGGATCGCCGGTCCTTGCGGATCGTGCGACAGAAGTTTCTGCCGCGCGTGCTCAGCCGCGATGAGGGCAGCCGCTTCCTGCAAGCCTGTACCCAACTTCCGCCGGGGCAGGGGTCTCCTATACGGGCGGCTGTTCTTGGCACCGCGTTGCGTCTTCTCTACCTGGCTGGGTTGCGAGCTGGAGAACTGCTGCGGCTTACGCACGCCGATCTCGATCTTGAGACCGGCACCCTGCGCATCCGTCACAGCAAATTCAACAAATCGCGGCTGGTGCCGCTCGCACCTGATCTGGTCCAGCGCATTGTTGAGTGCCGTGTCACGACGGGCGAGCGCCATGGGGCATGGCAATCGGACACACCGCTGTTCCTCAGCCCGCGCGGAGATCGATATTCCATCACCGCGCTGCGCGGCGCGTTTCATGACGCGCTGAAAATCGCCGGAATCGAACGGACAACTGACAGCCGCATTCGACTTCATGACCTGCGTCACTATGCCGAGTTCCGGACTACGCCGAGTAACCGCTTCGACGCCCGGATTTTCAGCGGTTGCACAGCCGCGAGCTCGGCATAGTCTGGCGATGTGTCTCGGCGCGATGCTGGGTTCATGGATTTCCCATTCAACCACTTCTTCAATGACCGTACTACTCCAGAAACGGTTACTGATCTTACGCGCGGGCCGTTGAGCCCGCATTTGACTGAGTATGCGCAATGCTTGCACGACGCAGGCTACGCAATCCAGTCGGGCCAACTACAACTCCGAATGCTCGGTGATTTCAACAGGTGGCTGGACAAAAAGCGCCTGGGTGCCGACGAAGTCGATTCGCCGACGGTAGAACGATACATACGTTCCAGAAGGAGAGCCGGGAGGCTACGTAAAGGTGACGCTGCAGCCCTCGCGCGCATGTTGCGCATGCTCCGATCTGGCCAAACCGAGGTGCCCTCCTCGCCACCGACTGCCCAGCAGATCGTCCTGGAGCAGTTTCAGCACTATTTGCGACAGGAGCGCGGATTGGCCGAAGGGACGATTATGAAATACACGCCAATCGTGAGAGTATTTTTAGCGGAGAGTTTCCCATGTGGTATCCCAGACTTCCATCAAGTCTCGGCCGGTGACATCGCCAGATTCGTACAACGCCAAGCCCAGTGCATCACCACCAAGGACGCGCCAACCGTGGTGACCGCACTGCGTTCTTTTCTCCGGCACCTACTCCATCGCGGGGTCATCGATACCGATCTGGCAGCGTGTGTGCCGACGATCGCCACGTGGTCGCTATCGAAAGTGCCCAAGTTTCTTCCCGCCGAGCAGATCCAACGTGTCCTGGACTCCTGCGACCGAGACACCGCCAGCGGAAAACGCAACTACTGCATTCTGCTTCTGTTGGCGCGGCTCGGCCTTCGTGCTGGTGAAGTGGTGGCGCTGACGCTGGAAGATATCGACTGGGAAGCTGGCGTGATCACGGTTCGGGGCAAGGGCAAACGAGTGGCACAAATGCCCTTGCCTGGGGAAGTGGGCGCGGCGATAGCGGACTATCTCCGGCGAGCCCGGCCGGCCTGTTCGAGCCGCCGCGTCTTTGTTCGGGAGAAGGCGCCGTTGGTTGGTTTTGCCAACTCCATCGCGATTTGCTCGCTGGTAGACCGAGCGCTGAAGACGGCTAAAGTCGAGTCTGCCTATCGAGGATCGCACTTGTTCAGGCACAGTCTGGCCACGACGATGCTCAAACACGGAGCGTCTTTGCCTGAGATTGGTGATTTGCTGCGGCATCGCCGTCCAGATACAACCGCCATCTATGCCAAAGTCGATTTGGTTTCGCTTCGTTCTATCGCCCTGCCGTGGCCGGGAGGTGATCGATGAACACCTTGCGAAAGGCCGTTGAGGATTACATTGCTCTCCGTCGCAGCTTAGGATTCAAGCTACGCGACATGGCCACCGGACTGACGGATTTCGTGTCTTTCTTGGAGCAGAAAGCAGCACCTCATATTACGACGGTGTTGGCATTAGAGTGGGCCACGCAGCCTCGGGACCATCAGCCCAGCGATTGGGCCAGACGACTCGGCTTCGTTCGTGTGTTCGCGCGCCACTGGAGCGCGACCGATCCACACACCCAAATTCCACCGGACGGTTTGCTCCCGTTTCGAGCGCAACGGGCCCATCCTTATCTGTACACGGACAAGGAGATTCAAAAGCTGCTGGCGGCGGCAAAGAAGCTTTCGCCCGTCGGCGGGCTCCGGCCGTGGACCTATCACTGTTTATTTGGTCTTTTGGTCGTAGGGGGACTCCGCATCAGCGAGGCGATCAAGTTGGAACGGCAAGATGTAGATCTGGACCAGGGGATCCTTACCATCCGGCGAACTAAATTCAACAAAACCCGCTTGGTTCCGCTCCATGATTCCACCAGGAATGTCTTACTGGATTATGCCCGGCGCCGTGACCGATGGGTGCCCAAGCCAGCATCGCTTTGCTTTCTCGTCAACGATCATGGCCGCTGCCTGGAGATATCGGCGGTGCACCGAACCTTTTACGACCTCTCGCGCCAGACTGGTTTGCGCGGGCCATCCGACCACACCGGACCGCGGCTCCACGATTTTCGTCATCGATTCGCCTTGAACACCCTGATTCAGTGGTATCGGACCCACGAAGATATTGAACGGCGGTTGCCCGTACTTTCTACCTTCCTCGGCCATGCTCATGTCGCCGACACCTACTGGTATCTCTCCGTTCATCCGGAGTTGATGAAGCTTGCCACCAGGCGGCTGGAACGGCGATGGGGGTTGCCTCATGCAGAATAATCCCAATCTCCCAGGCCTCTTGGAGCGCTTCTTTACCCAACGTCTGATGGCGCAACGCCAAGCTAGCCCTCACACGATTGCCTCTTATCGGGACACCTTTCGCTTACTGCTGGAGTTTGCTCAGAAGCGATCGCACAAGACGCCATCCGCGATGGCATTGACGGATCTAGATCCGCCATTGATCGGCGCGTTCCTCGATGACCTGGAAAAGCACCGCGGCAACAGTGCACGCAGCCGCAACTTGCGTCTCACGGCAATCCGCTCCTTCTTTCACTATGCCGCATTCGAGGAGCCTGCTCAGTCTGCCTTGATCCAACGGGTGTTGGCAATGCCTGGTAAGCGCTATGAGAAGAAGCTCGTTGGATTCTTGACGAGACCGGAGATCGATGCCCTGTTAGCGGCGCCCGACTCCAAGTTGTGGGCTGGTCGCCGGGACTACGCTTTCTTGTTGGTTGCGGTCCAGACCGGCTTGCGCCTTTCGGAGCTAATCAATCTCCGCCGGGCGGATGTGATTCTCGGAAGCGGCGCCCATCTGCGGTGTGTCGGCAAAGGTCGCAAGGAACGCTGCACACCTTTGACCAAGGAGGCGAGAACAGTCCTCAGAGCATGGTTCAAAGAACCCCCTCGCAGCTCCAACCATGAAATTGTTTTCCCAAATGCGCGAGGGGGCAAGCTCAGTCCGGATGGAGTGCAGTATCTGTTGGCCAAGCATGTCGCTGTTGCTCAACAGACCTGTCCATCCTTGAATGTGAAGCGGGTCAGCCCACATGTTCTGAGGCACGCCGCCGCGATGGAACTCTTGCAGGCCGGCGTGGATCGCTCGGTAATCGCCCTGTGGCTGGGCCACGAATCCGTCGAGACCACCCAGATGTACCTCGACGCCAATCTTGCTCTGAAGGAGAAGGCGCTGGCAAAGACTACACCCGCGAAAACGAAAACGTCTGTTCGCTACCGCCCGCCCGACAAATTGTTGGCATTTCTTAAAGGCCTGTGACTAAGGACCACCGGACTATGCCGAGCATACTGGTAGGGCTACTGCGTGGGCCCCTTTCTTTGAATGGGCTTCGGTGCGGTCGCTCCCGATCTACTCGGCGTAGTCCGGAACTCGGCATAGTGCCGCAAGGAATGCGGCGTGATCGGTTTGCGGATTCCAGAAAGCCGGTGGGCCTTCTGGCCAGCCTGTTCCACGGCATCCTTACTGATGTGCCGGCCAGGGATGTCGCTCGAAAAGAGCCAGTGCCGGGGCTTATCCACTCGCCACCAGGCGCGCAGGATCTCCAGCAGTCTCTCGGACAACATTACGTAGCGGTCCTTCTGGCCTTTGCCCTGCTCGACACGAATCACCATGCGCTGGCTATCGATATCGGTGGGCCTCAGACGTACCACCTC
>VFZS01000253.1 GCA_016871095.1 Acidobacteriota bacterium | reverse complement strand
CGGCGCTATGCACCGCGTTGCGCCGGGTCACGGTCAGCACCGCGCCGGCCAGCGTCAGCAGCGCGAAGAAGTAAAACAGCAGCGTGTCCACCCACATGGTCGTCGGCTACCGGGTCAGTGTTTGTACCGCGTCGGTCGCGGCCCCTCCTCCAGCATCTGGCGGTCCCAGATAACGCCCGCGCGCGAGTAACCGGCCAGCTCGAAATCCTGGGTCAGCTCCAGCGCCTCCACCGGGCAGGCGTCCTCGCACAGCCCGCAGAACATGCAGCGGGAAAGGTCGTAGGTAAAGGTAGTCAGTTCCTTGCGCCGGGTCTGTTCGTTGCGCTCGCTCCCTACCACGATCAGCTTCTCGGGACAGGCCAGCGCGCACAGGTTGCAGGCGATGCACAGCGTCTCGCCGGTCTCCGGGTGGTTGTTCAGCCGCGGCGCGCCCCGGTAGCGCTCGGCCACCTTGGGACGCTCCGCCGGGTACTGCTCCGTGCAGATGTTCTTGGGGTGCTGGTAGCGGCCCGTGACCAGGAGTCCCTCGATCAGGTCCACCAGGAAGATCTTGCGCAGCAGTTTCCGCATGGTCCTCCTCAGCGGTCCACCTCGCCCAGCACGATGTCGATGGTGCCGATGATGGCCACGATGTCGGCCACCAGGCCGCCCCGCGCCATCCGGTCCAGCGCCTGCAAGTTGATGAAGGAAGGCGGGCGCACGCGCACGCGGTAGGGCTGCGTGCCGCCGTCACTGACCACGAAGTAGCCCAGCTCGCCCTTGGGGGCCTCGATCGAGACGTAGACCTCACCCACCGGCGGCTTGATGACCTTGGGCGCCTTGGCCATGATGGGCCCCTCGGGGATGCCCTCGACCGCCTGCTCGACGATGCGCAACGACTGGCGCATCTCCTGCATGCGCACGATGTACCGGTCGAAGGTGTCGCCGTACTGCCCGATGGGAATCTCGAAATCGTACTTCTCGTAGCCCGAATACGGCTGCGCCTTGCGCAGGTCCCACTTGACCCCGGCGGCCCGCAGCATCGGGCCGGTGACGCCGTAGGCCTTGCAGTCCTCGGCCGTGAGGATGCCGATGTGCCTGGTGCGTCCCACCCAGATGCGGTTCCCGGTGAGCAACTGTTCGTAGTCGTCCACCCGGGCGGGAAACATCCGGCAGAAGGCCTTCACCTCCTCCGCGAAGTTGTCGTAGAGGTCATACTGGAGGCCGCCTATGCGGAAAGCATGGGTAGTGAGGCGCGCGCCGCAGTACTTCTCGAAGATGTTGCAGATGTCCTCGCGCTCGCGGAAGCAGTAGAACAAGGGCGTCTGCGCGCCCACGTCCAACACGTGCGTGCCCAGCCACACCAGGTGGCTGGCGATGCGCTGCAACTCGGTGAGGATGACCCGTATGACCTCGGCGCGTGGCGGCGCCTCGACGCCAAGCAGCTTCTCCACCGCCAAGCAGTAGCCCAGCCCGTTGGAGACCGCCGCCAGGTAGTCGGTGCGGTCCACGTAGGGCACGAACTGCGCCCAGGTGCGGTTCTCGCCGATCTTCTCCACGCCCCGGTGCAGGTAGCCGATCACGCACTCCGTGCCCAGGACCTTCTCGCCGTCCAGCTTCAGGATCACCCGCAGCACCCCGTGCGTGGAGGGGTGCTGCGGCCCCATGTTGAGGACCAGCTCGGTGGCGTCGAGATAGGTTTCCGGCATAGGGCTATGGGGCGCTCTCGATACCCAGGTGCTCCTTGACCCAGCGCTCGTCCACGCGGGTGATGGGATGATCCTTGCGTAGCGGGTGCCCCTCCCAGTCCTCCGGCATCAGGATGCGGCGCATGTTGGGATGGCCCGCGAAGCGGATGCCGAACATGTCGAAGACCTCCCGCTCCAGCCAGTCGGCGGTGAGGTGCACGCCCGTGGCGGTGGCCGGCTCGCAGCCCTCGGCGATGCGAGTCTTGATGCGAATGCGCTGGTTGCGGGCGAAACTATAGAGGATATAGACCAGGTCGAAGCGCTCGTCCCGCTGGGGATAGTCCACCGCGGTCACATCCACCAGGTAGTCGAAATCCGCCTCCAGCTTGAGGAACTCCAGAATGGGGACCACCGCCTCGGGCCGCGCCACCAAGAACGGCTGCCCCAGGTAGGTGGAGAACTCGCTGATCTGGTCCCCGAACTGCTCCTGGAGGCTGCCGGTCAGCTCGTCCTCCCACGGCGTGGCCGCCATGACAGCGGGAACTTTAGCGGCGGCGGGTGCGGCGGCCGGTGCGGGGGGTGGGCTGGCTGCTTTCTGCTCCTCTGGCATTCAGTCCCGAGCTCTTGTCCTGAAGATCCCTCAGGTTAGCACAGGGCCGCGCCCCGGTTCAAACTGGCACAATGGGGGATGTCGGGAAGCTTGCCATGCGACGCATTGCGGTGTTGACCAGCGGGGGCGACGCCCCCGGGATGAACGCGGCCATCCGGGCGGTGGTGCGCACCGCCCTCGAGGGCGAGGCCGAGGTGTTTGGGGTGAGGCGGGGTTACCGCGGCCTGATCGCGGGCGATTTTCTCCCCTTGGGCGCTCGCGACGTGGGCGGCATCATTCAGCGCGGAGGGACCATGCTGGGTAGCGCGCGCTGCCCGGAGTTCCGCACTCCCGAGGGCCGCACCCAGGCGCTCGAAGCGCTCTCCCGCCAGGGCATCGAAGGGCTGGTGGTGATCGGCGGCAACGGCTCGCAGACCGGCGCGCAGGCGCTGGCCGCGACCGGCTTCCCGGTGGTGGGCGTGGCCTCGACCATCGACAACGATCTGTACGGCTCCGACATCACCATCGGCGTGGACACCGCCCTCAACATCGCGCTGGAGGCCATCGACCGGCTCAAGGTCACGGCCTCCTCGCACCACCGCGCCTTCGTGGTTGAGGTGATGGGGCGCGACTGCGGGTACCCCGCGCTCATGGCCGGCATCGCCGGCGGCGCCGAGGCCATCACCATTCCCGAGGTGGACTGCGACCCGGAGGCCGTCGCCGACGAGATCCGCCGGGCCTACGAGCGGGGCAAGCCGCATGCCCTGGTGGTGGCCGCCGAGGGCGCCCGCTACAACGCCGAGCGGCTGGCCAACTACTTCAAGGAGCAGCAGGCGCGGCTGGGCTTCGAACTGCGCGTGACCATCCTCGGGCACGTGCAGCGCGGCGGCGCGCCCAGCTTCGCCGATCGCATGCTGGCCACCCGCCTGGGCGCGGCCGCCGCCCAGCGCCTGCTGGACGGCCAGCGCGGCGTCCTCATCGGCCTGATCGACAACGCCATCGCCGTCACCCCCCTCGACGTAGTGGTCGCCAGCAAGAAACCCCTCGACACCGCCCTCCTCAACCTCGCTCGCGTGCTGGCGAAGTAGGGAGGCGCAGTGGGACCGGCCCCGGTTCGCGCTAGAATGGCTCCGAGGAGGGCGATTTGAACGTCGCCGTAGAGCTTCCGGAGGATATCATCAGGCGCCTTGAGTCCGCCTGGCAGGATGTCCCCCGCCGGGCCCTCGCGGCTGTCGCCATCGAGGGCTACCGCTCCGGCGCCCTGGGCCGGGCCGAGGTAGGCCGCCTGCTCGGCTTCTCCTTCTGGCAGACAGAGGCTTTCCTCAAGGAACGCCAGGCTTACCTCCCATACACGGACGCTGACCTGGCGCGCGACCGCTCGGTCCTGGACCAGGTCCTGCCGGGATGACGGTCGTCTCGAACACTTCCCCGCTCAACTACCTGATCCTGATCGGCCTCGACCACGCGCCCACCTTGACCCCGGCGAGCGCGAGGCCATAGCGCTGGCTAGTAGGATCGGGCCGAGCTTGCTGCTGCTGGGCGAAGCCAGGGCGCGCCAAGCCGCGATCCAGCGCGGGCTGCACGTCGTGGGTACGTTGGGTGTGCTGGACCGCGCCGCCGCCCGTGGCCTCATCGATTTCCAGGACGCGCTGAGGCGTTTGCGGCACACCACCTTCCGCGCCACGCCCAGACTGCTGGAAGGCTTGACAAGGCGGCGGTCCTGAGCAACAAACCCCTCGACACCGCCCTCCTCGCCCTCGCCCGCGTGCTGGCGAAGTAGCGTCAGGCGGCCCGCCGCGGCTTGATCCGCTCCAGGTCGGACGCCAGCTTGCCGGTCGCCCGCCGAACCTCGTAGAAGGACTGCGCGTTCATCCAGAACTCTGGCGTTGTCCCGAAGAACCGGGCCAGGCGGACCGCCGTGTCAGCGGTGATAGCGCGCCTCTCCAGCACGATGTCATTGATCCGCGGCGCTGGCACGTGCAGTTCGCGGGCCAGCGCATATGCGCTCATCCCGAGCGGTCTCAGGAACTCCTCCCGAAGCAGTTCGCCCGGGTGCAGGTTCCATGCCGCCGGGCGGCGTTCGCTGGCGTCTCGCCGGGACCGCCGCCCCTCAGTGGTAGTCCGTGATTTCGACATCATAGGCATTGCCCTCGCGCCATACGAAGCAGATTCGCCATTGATCGTTGATGCGAATGCTATGCTGACCCCGGCGGTCGCCGGACAGCGCTTCCAGCCGGTTGCCCGGCGGAGCCCGCAAGTCGTTGATCGTCGTGGCGAAGTGCAACTGAGCCAGTTTCCGCCTGGCCGCCTTACTGAGGCCCGACCCGAACCTCCGGCTGTGACCGGCGCGCCAGAACTCCTCCGTGAACCGGTCCCGAAAGCTGGCCAGCATCGGCTTAACGCTACTCGTTAATAATGTAGCGCGTTAAGCCCGCCAGCGCAAGCCTGTCCTCACGGCGCATTCGCAGCGGCCTCCGCCTCCCTGCGCCAGGTGCCGCCTCTCAGTTCAAACTTCGCCGTTCTCTGCGCCGGGTTCCGAACCGGGACGATGTTGTGCACACCCTCCCGGCCAGGCTCGACAACGTAGAGCCAGTAGTCGAAGTCCTCCTCCCCCTGCTGCTCACACTCCTTCTTGAGCATGTCCCCGAACTGCCTGTTGGTCAACTCTACCGTTTCCGCGTCCGTCCACGCCCGCCCCTTGCCCTTGACTTCGATGCGGCGCACGAGCTTCCGCTCAGCATCTCCCTCCGGGTGCGAGTAGCTGTCGATGTCGTGGCCCGGCTGCGCCGAAGGCTTGGCAACCGGGTGACGCCCCGCGGCGCGCTCGTACTGGATAACGGCCTCCCGGTACGGTTCATCGCTGGGCCCGGCATAGGCCTTCTCAGGTGGCTCGTCCTCGCCCGGCTCTGCGGGCACGGGCCCGGCGGCCAAGAGTTGCTCATACTCTCTTCGGGCTTGCCCATACCTCCGCCGCGCAGCATCCAGCAGTGCCTCACGCTCTACGGGCGTGTGCGGGCGGGGCGGCGGAGCAGGGACTGGCTCCGGAGGTGGTCCTGGCGGCTCTCGCGGAGGCGGGGGACCTGGCGGTGGAGACGGCGCTGCCCACCCCTTCTGTCGGTGAAGCTCCGCAACTTGCTGCTCGGACTTCTCAGGCCGGTCGAGCAATCCGATGAGCTGGGTCACCTGCGGGGCCAGACGCTCCATGTCGCGGCGGCCGCTCAACCCGGCCCAAGCGAGCAACAGCGGGCACAGCTCGGCCATGAAGTCAATGGGGTCTCCGGCTACCAGGACGTCGGGGCCGCGAAAGGCCGCCTGGACCACCCACTCTGTCCTCTGAATGCCTGGCCCGACCAGCACCTTGAGTAGCCGCCCGCAGCGCAAGAGCTTTAAGGGCGGCTTCCTGGCCGTATCTTCCCTTTCCTCCAGCGCGAGGCGCTCCACGAACTCGCACACCCGGGTGAATCTTGCCTCCCATTCCGGCGGGGACGGTTGCTCATCTTCTGGTCGCGTCTCAACCTGGTACCGGCTGGAGAGCAGCCGCAGTCCGAGAAGCTCCGCCGTCTGCCGCTGCTCTTCCGCTGTTTCGCCAAGGTGCCCAGGCGTTGCCAGTTCGACGTCGGTCAAATAGCTTTCGAGCCGTGGTTCTTCCAGGTCATCCAGGAACACCTGGCCCCCCTCGACGAGAATCCACTTCCGGCTCCGCGTGAAGACCGCTGCCCGCGGCCGTGCCTCATCCCACCTTCTCTGGCGCCCCGGCTGGCCCGCAAGACCCTCTCGTATCATTTCGTAGCCGCGCGGCAGCACCCGTCGCACCGCGTCAGCGTCGGGCTTGTCCCTCCAGACCCACTCAAGGAAACCGCAGGCCTGGTCCCAGGTCGGCACTTCCGGCACTTCGAAGATCGTCCCCACGAGGTCAACAAGCCCCGGCAGTGGATCGCCCGCCGGCAACTGGTCGAGTGCGATGAGCCAGCCGCCGAAGTCCGACCCCCGCGGCGCGCGGCGCACTAACCGCACAATGGGAACGCGCGAAACCGCGTCACGCCCAGGAAAGAGAGCCGTTGTCTGGAGTACTTCGCGTAGCCGGTCCTGTCTCTCGGCGTCCTCGCCGGCCTCGGCGATTGCCTGCTGGATCAGTTCCCGCAAGCGCATCGGTTCCACCCGCGGGCCTTCCAGACGCAACCGCTCCAGGTGCGGCACGTCGCTGATCTCGCTGCCAAACGGGATGCCGCACTCCACAAGGGTTTGCACCAAGTCGCCCCGCAGGTCCGCCACCGGCGCTCCCGGCCTAGCCCGGTCTGGCTCGGGCAGCAAGGCGCTCGGCCGGTACGGCCCGCTACCGTCGGTTGCGAAGATCCACTGCCGTTCGGTGAGCGCCTCCACCCACGAGGACGGCTTGGGCAGACTGCGCGGAGACACAGAGCTTTCGTAGTACCGCACGTATGCGAGAGCCCGGGTGGCCTGCCGGGGGAAACTGATTCTTGCCTCCCGTAGCCACTGCCCGATGTCCCTGGCCGCTTCGCGGTCTACGCCCTTCTCGAGAACTCGCGCAAGTTCTCCGGGCAGGAGGAAGTCCGCAACCAGGTACCTCTTGCTCGAGAATCTCTGGCCCCAGTACTCAACCACTATTGCCCCTTTTCGAGTCGATGGCGCTTTGAAACCGGGCGCGAGCTGCTCAAGGCCCAGCCGGTCCAGCGCCCGAGTGCGCCTCTCCAGCCGCAACGGCCCCCGCAGGTCGATCCCTGGCGACTCGAAGAAAGATCGCCAGTCCGCCTCCGTCGCTTGCGGATCATGCTTCAAGTAACGGTCGGAAACAACCGCGAGGCCAGGGAAGAAGCGCCTACGCGCCCGGCTGGCGTAAGGGTCGGCCAGCACAGCCGAGCCGAGCGGCGCCAGCACCAACTGGCTGCCAGCTTCGCAAAGCACCTTTGTCACCAAGCCGGGTCGTTGACGCATCTTGGCCCGTACCCACGACGTGGCTTCCAGCACTTGGTCAACCTGCTCATCCGAGGGAATCTCCGGCAACCTCTCCCACCAGGCCGACATGATGTCTTCGAGCTTCGCCCGCGAAACTCCCTCGATGTACTTACGCGCCCCCTCATGCCGCTGGCATGCCCGGTCGAGCGCCCAGTCCAGGGCGCGTTCCCTTGGGGGAAGACAGGGTTCGAGCCAGGCCTGGATCTTGGGCTTCTCCGTCGGCACCGAATCCCAATCGGGCGGCAGGCCTACCGCCAAGCTCCGGGCAATCCAGCCGCCCCCGCGGGAGGGAAGGCAACAGAGGGGCGCCTCCCGCCAATCTTCGCGGTCATCCAGCTTGGCCAGAGCCGCCAGTAATCGCAATAGCGCTTCCTGAGACCGGTCGCCCAGACTCTTCTGCCAGTGCCCGACGGCGCCATCCTCCCACTTCGCGGCCAGATCCGCGGGCGGGAGTTCACGAAGCAGCCCGTGCTTGTCAAGGCACTGCCTGGCCCGGTTCCCCAGAAGCCTGGTGCCG
>VFZS01000252.1 GCA_016871095.1 Acidobacteriota bacterium | reverse complement strand
CTTCGGAGGTCTTCTTGTCGATATCGTAGTTCTCGGCCCGGTTGGAGTAGCGGCTGACTCCAGCCCGGGCTTCCGCGATCAGCGTGGGGGAGAAAAAGCGGGTGTAGCTGAGGGCGGCGCTCTGCGTCCGGTTGGTGCCGGTGGCCGCGAAGTCCTTGCCGGTGCCGCCCATTTCGCTGAAGCGCGGCGGATCGATAATCATGTTCTTCTGGTAGCTGTAGCGCGCGGAGAACCGGTTCTTTTCCTGCTGGTGGTCGAACTTGAGGTCGAAGGAGGAGGTGTCCTTGACGCGGGTGGTGGCGCCCGTGAAGTTGTTGGTGAGGTTCTCGCCGAGGTTGGGGGTGGGCACCCCGCGGGCCAGGATCTTGCTGGCAATCGGACTGACCCGCCCGCCGGGGACGCGGTTGTCGGGGAAAGGCGTGCGCCCGGCGCCCGTGTCCCGATTTCCGGTGGCGGGGTCGTAGATGACGCCCCTGTCCACCAGGCTGCTGAAATCGCCGTTGCGCACGGCAGTGAGCGGAACAGTGGCGTTGTAGCCGTCTCCGCGGCGGTCCTTAACTTGCAAGAAATCACCGAAGAAGAAGGTGCGGTCTTTGCGGATCGGGCCGCCGAGCGTCCCGCCGTAGTAGTTATACGTCGTCACCGGCTTGCGGGCCAGGAAGGTCTCTCTGGCGCCCAAGGCGCTGTCCTTGTGGAAGTGATACACACTCCCGTGCAGCTCGTTGGTGCCGGAACGCAGGATGATGTTGGTTACCGCACCTCCGGCGCGTCCCAGCTCGGCCTCATAGTTGCCGGTACTGACGTCCACGGTTTCCAGCGCCTCGATGGGCGGAATCAGCACCTGGAGCAGGCCCGTGCGCTGGTTGTTGTCCACGCCCTCGAACTGCAAGTTGTTGGCCAGGCGCGAGTTGCCGTTCACCTGGGTGGAAAGACTGTCCTGCGGATTGAAGAACTCCGAGTGGGGGCGAAAGGCCCGGGTGGTTCCGGGAACCAAGTTGAGCAGGGCCTGGAAATTCCGGTTGAAGCCGAGGGGCATATTGACGAGCTGGACGGCCTCCAGCTTGCGCCCGGTATCGGCGCGATCGGTCTGAAGCATGGGCACTTCCGCCGTGACCGTGACCTGTTCGCTGATAGCGCCTGGCTGCAAGACCAGGTCGGCGCGCACCGTGGTGTTGAGCAGCACATCGACGCCCTCTCGGACGGCGGTGCGAAAGCCGGGTTGCTCGACCGTGACCCGGTAACGGCCCGGATCCAAGGCCGGAAACGAGTAGTTGCCGCTGGCATTGGTCTCCATCCCCCGGCTGATGCCGGTGTTCACTTCGGTGATGGTGACCTTGGCGCCGGGGACGACGCCGCCGCTGGCGTCGGTGATCGTTCCCAGCAAACTGCCGCGGACCGCCTGAGCGTACAGGCCACCGGGCAAGCCGCTCAGCAGCAGCGCGGCCGCCAACACCACGGACACACCAAAAGATTGAGTCTTGTTCATAATCCACTCCTTGCCGACACCTAAAGCTGTTGAGGAGTCTACCACCACCAGCGAGCCGGCGCAACTACTTCGGGTAGCGCGGGTCGGCCTTCACTTCGTTGATTTGAAGCACGTGCCGCTCGGTGTGGCCGGCAATCGCCAGCAGCCATTGGTAGGCGTCGAGATTCGCAGCGCCGAAGTGGCTGCGCAAGGGGTCCTGAGTGGTGCGCACATACTCCAGCGTCCGCTCACGGCGCGGATTGAAGTACGCGGCCAGCCTGGCCGGTGTGGCAAAGCGGCCAGCGGGAACCGTGGCCCCGGTGGCCCGGGCCTTCTGGCTGCGGTCCAGCCAGCCTTTCATGATCTCGTCGTTGGCCACCTCCGACTTCGCCTCGGGCGAGGCGGAGGCTGTCAGCAGCTTCCGCACGCGCTCAAACATGAAGCCCTCGCTCAAGGCGACGTGCTCGGCGCACTCGGCGATGGACCAGCGGTCCGGGCCGGGTTTGAACTTCCACTGCGCCGGCGTCAGGCCGGCGATGGCGTCCAGGAACACCCTGCGCGAAGCGTGCAGTTGGCTGAGGGCGTAGTCGCGGTCGTGCGAGGTCAAACCCTGGGCGCACATCGCGGCGGCGGTCAGCAGCAGGCTCAGCATGGTGTGTTTCATCACCTCTAGTGTGCTGATTCCCCAGGGGTAATGCAACCACCCTGGTCCCGGCTGATGGCCATAAGGTTCAGCTAAGCACAGACCACTCGCTCACGCTCGTGGCTCCGCTGAATTCGGTCAGGTTTGCCAGCCGTAGCCGAGCCGCGAGCGTCAGCGAGCGGTCGGGTTTACGCACGGTGAACAGCATCGCGGCTAATGGATTTGCCGCAGCCCGCCGATAAGTACATCACTGTCCTAAGCCGGGGATGGTACGTATGCTGCAGACGCGCCAGGGCGGGCCGGGCTTTTTGGGTATGGCAACCCAGGTATCCGCGTGGGAACTGATCGAGGAGACCTATGCCGCGCAGGAAGGCCAGCGACCCGGCATCCTGATCATCGATCCCCAGGCCATCAGCCGCCACGTCATACGAGGGATGCTCCACCAAAGAGGCTACCGGTTGCTGGAAGCCTCCACCGTGGCCGAGGCCCGGGAGGCGCTGGAGCGCGACGGAGTGGACCTTGTTATTGCCGACCTGGCGCTGCCGGAAACCAGCGGCCTGGACTTCTGCCGCCAGATCAAAGCCGACCGCCGCACCTACTTGATACCGGTAGTGCTGATCACCAGCGTGCAAGGCGCCAGCATGCACGTGGCGGGTTTGGAGGCCGGCGCCGACGAGTTCCTGGTGCGGCCGCTCAACACCTCGGTGGTCCGCACGCGGGTGGCCGCTCTGCTGCGACACAAAGCCGACGTGGACTCGCTGGAAGAGGCCGAGCCCATCCTGTTTGTGCTGGCCCAGGCCATCGAGCAGCGCGATGAGGCCATCAGCGGGCACTGCAAGCGGCTGGACCAGATCACGCGAGCCTTGGGAACGGCCCTGAACCTGTCTCGGGCCCAGTTGCTCGCTCTGCACCGCGGCGCCTACCTCCACGACATCGGCAAGGTGGGCGTGCCGGATTCCATTCTGTTCAAGCCCGGGCCGCTCAGCCCGCAGGAATGGGACATCATGCGGCAGCACCCCATCACAGGGGAAGCCATCTGCCGACCGGTGAAAAGCCTGGCGCTGGTGCTGCCGATCATCCGCAGCCATCATGAGCGCTGGAACGGCACCGGCTACCCGGACGGCCTGGCTGGTGAGGACATCCCCTTGCTGGCGCGCATCTTGCAGATCGCGGACATCTACGACGCCCTGACCTCGCCCCGTCCCTACAAGCGGGCGGTGCCCGGTCCCCGGGCATTGGAGATCCTCGCACAAGAGGCCCAGCGGGGCTGGCGCGAGCCTCGGCTGGTGGGGGCGTTCCGCGAGGTGTGGGAGACTACCCTGTGGCCCGCGCAACTGACGGCTCTGGCGCATGTCCAGCCGGCCGCGGCCACGTCCGCGCCGCCCGACATTGTCCCCGTCACCGTGCTCAAGTAGCTCCTCTCTTCTTCGCCGCCGCCTCGTGGGTGCAGGTGGCGGTGTGCCGCTCGCCGGAACACCCCTGTGAGGTGGGCGTTCCAGCCTGCGGCCAACATTCGTACCGGCCCCGGAATAGGCCGGCTCGATAGCCGGGCCCAGAGGGCGCCCCAAGCCTGGGGGCTCGCCCCGCCAGGCGGGGAAGGCCGCCGGGATGTATAATGGCGCCTGCCGAGAGGCGTAACCATGAGCCAGCACAAGATCAACGTCGCCATCGTGGGACTGGGCTTTGGCAAGGAGTTCATCCCCATCTACCAGCGCCATCCCGCGACCAACATGTACGCCATCTGCCAGCGCACCCAGGAGCGGCTGGATGAGGTCGGAGATCAGCACGGCGTCGGGCGGCGCTACACCAGCTTCGACGAGCTGATCCGAGACCCGGACCTGGACGCCGTGCACATCAACTCGCCCATCCACCTGCACGCGCCGCAGAGCATCGCCGCGCTGGAGGCAGGCAAGCACGTGGCCTGCACCGTGCCGGCCGCCACCACCATCGACGAATGCCGCGCCATCGCGCGCGCCGCCCAGGCCGCGGGCAAGAACTACATGATGATGGAGACCGCCATCTACACGCGCGAGTTCCTGTTCATCCGGGAGCTGCGTGACACCGGCAAGCTGGGCCGCATCCAGTTCATGCGGGGCTGCCACCAGCAGGAGATGGCGGGCTGGCCCGGCTACTGGGAGGGCCTGCCGCCGATGCACTACGCCACGCACGCCGTCAGCCCCTGCCTGGCGCTGGTGAATGGCGAGGCCGAGCACGTCTCCTGCTACGGCTCCGGCCGCATCGCCGACAGGCTGGCGGCCAAGTACGGCTCTCCTTTCGCCGTAGAGAGCGCACTGTTCAAAGTGCGCGGGCAGCCGCTGGCCTTCGAGGTGACGCGCTCGCTGTTCGAGACCGCCCGCCAGTACCTCGAGAGCTTCGACGTCTATGCTGACAAGGTCTCCTTCGAGTGGACGCAGATTGAGGGCGAGGAACCCATCCTTCACGTGGGTGAGCAGCCCGGGCGGGTGCCGGTCCCGGACTACGCCCGTCTGCTCCCCGAACCTGTCCAGCGCTTCACGACCAAGGGGGTCTACGACGCGGAGCACGCCCACCTGTCCTTCATCCAGGGCGGCGGGCACGGCGGCTCGCATCCGCACCTGGTGCACGAGTTCGTGAGCAGCATCGTCGAGGGCCGGCCCTCCTTCCCGGACCTCTACCAGTCGCTTAACTGGACCTGCGCCGGCATCTGCGCGCATGAGTCCGCCATGCGCGGCGGCGAGATCGTGCGCCTGCCGGAGTTCCCCTAGCCCGGGGACAGACGGAACGTTCCCCAGCACTCTGCCGGCTCCGCTGAAATGGGGGAACGTTCCGTCTGTCCCCGTTCCCGTTCACGCATCCGCGGGGCGAAGCGATAAGAGGGGTGTGCAGCGGTTCCTGGACGACGCGCAACGCATCTTCGACGCCGCCCAGGCGGTCTCGTCCGCCGGGCAGGCGGTGACTGAATTGACCGTGCTGATCGGGCCCGAGGGCGGCATCCACTTAGTGGCGGATTCCGACTGGCCGCTGGAGCGGCTGCGGGCGGAGCGCGGCGCCTGGAGCGCCTACCGAGTGGCGGAGCGCCACGGCAAGGTCAGCGTGGAAGGCTCACGGGGACACCAGGTCTGCCGCCTGGAAAGCGAATCGCCCCGCCAGGTGGCCCGGCGCCTGCTCAACGCTACACCAGCCCCACTTCCCGCAGGAACCCCGCGGCTTCTTCCGGAGGCGTAGGGTTGATGTAAAAGCCGGTGCCCTGCTCGAAACCGGCGATGCGGGTGAGCTTGGGGCTCAGCTCGAGGTGCCAGTGGTAGTGAGGCATCTCGGGATCCTGCACCGGGGCGGTATGCAGGTTGAAGTTGTAGGGCGCCTGTTCCAGCACCTTGTCCAGTTTGCGCAGCACCACCCGCATCACCCATCCCAGGTTCTCGATGGTGGGGATGTCGGCTTGCTCGAAATGGGACAAGTGCCGGCGCGGCACGATCCACACCTCGAAGGGAAACCGCGCCGCGTACGGGCAGAGAGCCACAAAGTGGTCCGTATCCAGGACCACCCGCGCGCCGACCTCGGATTCCTGCCGGAGAATGTCGCAGTAGATGCAGCGCTCGCGCAGATCATGGTACCTGCGCGCGCCGTCCATCTCCTCGCTCACGCGCTTGGGGACCACCGGCAGCGCGATCAACTGGGAATGAGTGTGTTCGAGGGTGGCCCCGGCGGCCGCGCCGTGGTTCTTGAAGATCATGACGTAGCGCAGGCGGCGGTCCTTCTTGAGGTCCAGGATGCGGTCGCGAAAGGCCCAGAAGAGGTCCTCGACGCGCTTCTCCGGAAGCTGGCTGAGCGACAGGGCGTGCTCGGGGCATTCGATGATGACCTCGTGCGCCCCGATGCCGTTCATGCGGTCGTAGACGCCGTCGCCGTGGCGGTCGAAGTCGCCCTCGACGCGCAGCGCGGGGAACTTGTTGGGGACCACCCGCAGGGTCCAGCCCGGCTGGTCGGCCTGGCCGCCGGGCCGGTAGGCCAGGACCTCGGGGGGCGTGCGAGACTCGTTGCCCGGGCAGAAGGGGCACAGCCCGTTGCCTTTGACCACCACCCGGTCCGGGACGAAATCGGCCGGGCGGCGGGCCCGGTCGGTGGCGATAATGACCCAGCGCCCGGTGATCGGGTCTCTGCGCAACTCAGGCAACGGTTATTCCTCCAGCGGGCACAGGGTGCAGGGCCTGTGACACATGCAAACCGGATCATTATATACCGGTCCGCGCCCGAATGGTATCCCGCCGATACACCACGCTCGGCGGGTCGGAAAGCACCACGCTGACCAGGTCGAAACGGATCCGCTCGAACGGCACGCCGGCCTGCCGCGCGTAGTGCCTGGCGGCGCTGACCAGGGCCCGCTCCTTTTCGCGATCCACGCCGCGGTCCGGCGCGCCGTGTTCAAGGTCGCCGCGGCACTTGACCTCGATGATGGCCAAGGTGTCGCCTTCCCAGGCCACCAGGTCGATTTCGCCGCAGCCGGAGCTGGGGCGGTGGTTGCGCGCGACCACGGTCAAACCCTCCCGTTCGAGGTAGCGGTGCGCCAGGTCCTCGCCGCGCCGGCCCATGGCCTGCTCGCCGGTCCAGCGCTTCAACCGCGCGCGGTGCCGCGCCCCGTCGCAGAGTCTCAGCAGCCACCCCAGCACTTACGCCTTCTCCAACTCGATTTCGATCACCTTGCCTCGCACCACGAAGCACAGGTAGTACTCCCAGAATCGCCGGAAGCGCCGGCCGCGGTTGACCAGGAACTCCAAGCCGAGCGCCCTCCAGAAAGCCAGCAGCCGCACGCGCACGGAGACCTCACTGAACCGCGCCCGTGAGTAGTAGCCGAAGCCGCCGTGCTCGGCGCCGAAGTAGCGGAAGGAGAAGCTGCTGAGGTGGCGGCGATGGGTGGGGTCGCAGAAAGAGCTGAAGTCGCTGAAGTGGGGGGTGACCAGCAGGACCCGCCCGCCCGCGGCCAGCAGCCGGTGGAACTCCTCCATGGTGGCGATCACGTCGGAGACGTGCTCGATGACGTGAACCGCGCGGATGCGGTCGAAGCTGCCGTCGCGCAAGGGGTACGGCGGGCGGTCCAGGTCGCACAGAACGTCGGCGCGGCTAGCGGGATTACGGTCGATGCCGATCGCGCCGGGGAACTTGTTCACACCGCAGCCGACGTCCAGAATTCGCAAGGCATTATGGTAGCACTCCCGGGCTACCGCGCGAGTGGCACCAGCTACGGCAGGCCGCGGAGCCGACCAGGAGGTCGGCTGGCAGGCCAAGGGCCTGCCCCACGGAGAGCCCTCTTCAACTTGCCGCCGCCAGGCAGCTCTCCAGGGTCTCGACGGCGAAATCAGCCTGCTGGCGCGTGATGGTGAGCGGCGGGCACAGCCGCACGGTGTTCTCCCCCGCCCCGAGCACCAGCAGGCCGCGGCGGAAGGCCGCCTGCACCAGGCGGTCGCGCAGCTCGGGGGCCTTGGCCCGGCTGCCGCGGTCGCGGATCAGCTCAAAGCCCATCATCAGTCCCAGTCCGCGCACGTCGCCCACGCAGGGGAAGCGCTCGGGCCACTCGCTGAGCCGCTCCATCAGGTAGGCGCCCTGCCGCGCCGCGTTGTCGATCAGCTCCTCTTCGAGCAATTCGAGGGTGACCAGGGCGGCGGCCACCGACACGGGGTTGCCGCCGAAGGTCGAGGCGTGC
>VFZS01000251.1 GCA_016871095.1 Acidobacteriota bacterium | reverse complement strand
GCACCTGGAAGATCATCATGGAAGACGCCCTCACCAGCGTCAACCAGACCGAGCCCGGGATCTTCGACGTGCGCTCCGGCTCCGACAAGGTAAGCCCCGACGGCACCGGCTATTCGGAGTGGTAGGGTGGCCCCGGCCAGCTACGGGATCTTCTTCACGATCTCCGCGAACTCGGCCATGGTGAAGGCCCGCATGGTCGTCGTCCGGACATACCCTTGTGCGCCCTGGGCCAGCAGCAAGGCCACGGCGGCCTGCTCATCCGCGGCTTCACTGATCGCCACCAGGTCGTATTCGCCCTGCGTCACATAAAGCCCGACAACCTTGATGCCGGCCGCTTCCGCGGCTTTCATTGCCGCCGCCGCCCGGTCCGGCGCCGACTTGACGTTCTTGATGCCCTGCTCGGTCCACTTGTAGAGAGTGATGTACATCGGCATGTGCGTTGCTCCTTCCCTTCCTGTAGAAAGCGCCCTCGTTGCCAGGCCGCGCGGCCCGGCAGGAGATCCGGGATCAGTATACCCCGCGGGCCCAGGCAGCGCAAGGAGGGTTCGAAACCCGTCCCGACCGCCGGCGCAGCCACTCCGCCCGGGTGCTAGGATCGGATAAGCTGCGGGCCGGCTCGAGTCCGCGGCGCCAGGTTTAGGAACGTAGTCTCCGATGGCCCTTGCTCCGCTGCTGGCGCATTTCTTCACACACCGCATCCGTCAGCGCGGACTGGACTACTTCCGGCGCGGGTGGGTGAGCATCCTGCACGGCGGCCACGAGGAGGTTGAGGCCGTGGTTACCGGCAACCTCGACTACACGGTGCTGCTCCGCTGGGGGGGCCAGGGCCTGGTGTACCTGTCCTGTGACTGCCCTCACTACGAATCGGGCGAACACTGCAAACACTTGTGGGCTACGGTGCTCGCGGCGGACCTGGAGGGTCATCTGCGCACGGCGGCGTCCAGCCGGCGGCTCAGCCCGATTTTCGAAGAACCGGACGGTGGGTTCGATGAGTTCGCGGAAGTGGATGACATCGATGAGGAGGAGGTCCCCCGGCGCTCCTCGACACGGCCGGTGTCGCGTCCGCCTGCGCCGAAGCCTCCTGCCTGGCGACAAGACCTCGAACAGATCGCCCAGGAGCAGCGCCCGGCTGGCGGGCCCGGCAGCGAGGATTGGCCCGCGGACAGGCGGCTGCTCTACGTGGTCGAGGTTGACGCGAGTCTGCCTGCCGGCGCCGTGGTCCTGGTAGTCCTTACGTTGGACCGCAAGAAGGACGGCCAGTGGGGAAAACCGAAGGAGCTGCGCCTCACGCGAGAGGGCCTCAAGCGCCTTCCCGAGGGCCAGGACCGGGATCTCCTGGCGCTGTTGGCGGGTGCCTACCCTACCTACTACGGCTACGCTGGCTGGCAGGGTGACCAGCAGCTCCCGGCGCGCTTCCAGCTTCCCTTCCCCTTGTGCGGCATGCTCATGCCAAGGCTGGCCGCCACGGGACGCTGCGCGCTGCGGCTGGCAGCGGGCGCCACGGACCTCTTCCACCTCGAGTGGGACGAGGGCGGACCCTGGCGTTTCGAACTCGAGTTGGCTCCGGCGGATGGCGGAAGCTGGACGGTCCTGGGCGCCCTGCGCCGCGGGGAGGAGCGCATGGAGTTGCACACGCCGGCGCTGCTGCTCGCTGGCGGGCTGGTGTTCACACGCGAACGGATCGCGCCGCTGGACGACCGTGGGGCTTTCACCTGGATCCGCTTCCTGCGCCACGGTGGAGTCATCCAGGCGGCCGACGCGCAGAAGGAAAGACTGCTGGCGGAGCTGCTCGAACATCCCGTGGCTTCACCGCTGGTGGTCCCCGAAGCCCTGCGCTATGAGGAGGTGTGCCTGGCGCCGCGGCCTTGCCTGAAGATCCGCTCTCCCGGGCCCTATGACTACAATGGAGACCTGCTGCGCGCCGAGTTGGAGTTCGCTTACGAGGGCCGGCGTGTTCCCCAAGCCGTGACCTCCCGGGGGCTCTACGACCCCGAGGGACGCCGGTTCACTCTGCGCGACCAGGAAGCGGAAGCGGGCGCGGTGGCGCGGATGCGCGAACTGGGTTTCCAGCTTGCGGGGCAGGACTGCCGGGGCATACGCACGGGCTGGCAACTGCCCTCCAAGAAGCTGCCCCAGGCGGTGCGGGCGCTGGTCGAAGCCGGCTGGGAGATCCAGGCCGAGGGCAAGACGTTCCGGCGCTCCGGGGCCTTCCGGCTGGAAGTGACTTCCGGCGTGGACTGGTTCGAGTTGCGCGGCGAAGTGGACTACCAGGGGACGGCGGTCGAGCTCCCGCAGCTTCTCAAAGCGCTGCGGCGCGGCGAGAACATGGTGCGGCTGGACGATGGCTCCTACGGTCTGCTGCCGGAGGAGTGGCTGGGGAAGATCGGGCTCCTGCTGGAGATGGGCGCGCCGGTGCGGCAAGGCGTGCGCTACGCCCGCCACCAGGCGGGGCTGCTGGACGCGCTGCTGGCGGCGCAGCCCGAGGCGCGCTGCGACGAGGCCTTCGCGCGCGTGCGCGAGCAGTTGCGCACTTTCGCGGGCGTCGAGGCCGCTGAGCAACCCGCGGGCTTCAACGGCTGTCTGCGCGACTACCAGCGCGAAGGCCTGGGCTGGATGTACTTCCTGCGGCGGTTCGGCTTCGGAGGCTGCCTGGCCGACGACATGGGTGTCGGCAAGACCGCGCAGGTGCTGGCGCTACTGGAGGCGCGGCGGCAGTCTCGCGACGAGGCGGCGGGGTCTGGAGAGGAGGCCCTGGCCGGGCCTGCGCTCGTGGTGGCGCCCAAGTCGCTGGTATTCAACTGGAAGCAGGAAGCCGAGCGCTTCACTCCAGGGCTGCGCGTGCTTGACTACACCGGCCTGGCGCGCAGGACCGCCGACTTCCGCGATTACCACCTGATCCTGACCACCTACGGCACGCTGCGCCGCGATGTGGTCCAGCTTCGGGACATCGAGTTCGAATACGTGGTGCTCGACGAGGCTCAGGCGATCAAGAACGCGGACACCGGAACGGCCAAGGCCGTGCGGCTGCTGCGCGGGAGGAACCGGCTGGCGTTGTCGGGTACGCCGGTGGAGAACCACCTGGGCGAGTTGTGGAGCCTGTTCGAGTTCCTTAACCCGGGCATGCTGGGCGCCTCACGGGTGTTCAAGCTGGTGGGCGGCAAGGTGCGCAACCCGGACGAGGAGACCAGGCGGCTTCTGGCCCACGCCCTGCGGCCCTTCATCCTGCGCCGCACCAAGCAGCAGGTGGCGCGCGAGTTGCCGCCCAAGACCGAGCAGACCATCTACTGCGAGATGGAGCCGGTCCAGCGCCGGCTCTACGACGAGCTGCGGCAGCACTACCGTGAGACGCTGCTGGGCCGGCTCAAGCCGCAGGAGCTGGGCAGGTCGAAGATCCAGGTGCTGGAGGCGCTGCTGCGCCTGCGCCAGGCGGCCTGCCATCCCGGCCTGCTGGATCGCCAGCGCCTCGAGGAGCCTAGCGCCAAGCTGGAAGTGCTGCTGGATCAACTGAGCGAGGTGGTCGAAGAGGGACACAAGGCACTGGTTTTCTCGCAGTTCACCAGCCTGCTGGCCATAGTGCGTCGGCGCCTGGAGAGGGCGGGCCTGGTCTACGAGTACCTCGACGGGGCCACGCGCGACCGGCAGGCCCGCATCGAGCGCTTCCAGAGCGACGCCGCCTGCCCGCTGTTCCTGCTCAGCCTCAAGGCCGGCGGCCTGGGCCTGAACCTGACCGCGGCGGAGTACGTCTTCCTGCTCGATCCCTGGTGGAACCCCGCGGTCGAGGCGCAGGCCATGGACCGTGCCCACCGCATCGGCCAGACGCGGCATGTCTTCGCCTACCGGCTGATCGCGCGAGACACCGTCGAGGAGAAGGTCCTCGAGCTCCAAAGCACCAAGCGCGATCTGGCTGAGGCCATCATCAGCGCGGACCGCAGCCTGATCCGGGATCTGAAGCGCGAGGATCTGGAGCTGCTGCTGTCGTAAGGCACGCGCTGTGCTGTAATGGCCTGTGTCGGAGGTGCGAATGCAGCTCACGGCGGAGCAACGGGCGGTGCTGGAGGGTGCGCGCGGACCCTACCTGGCACAGTGCATGCGCTGGCTGGTCGAGTGGGGCCAGGTGATGGGCGCGCGCCGGCTCATTCCTGTCACCAATACCCACGTGCTGCTGCCGGCGCCCAACCTGATGGCTCGCGGGGCGTCCGAGCGAACCATAGAAACCTACGTCGGCGGCCTCAAGCAAGCCTGCTCCTACCGCACCGCGCCCGGCTGCCTGTGCACGGTGCACACGCTGTTTCTCACCATGGACGAGCTGGATGTGCCCGAGAACACCCCCGGCGAGGTGCGCCGCCAGCGGGAGGTCGCGGAGCTGGCCGCGAAGGCGGGCTTCATCAACACCTACACCTGCACGCCCTATCTGGCGGGCAACGTGCCGCTCCAGGGCGAGATCTGCGCCTGGACGGAATCCTCGGCCGTGGTCTACGCGAACTCGATTCTGGGCGCGCGCACTACGCGGCACGGCAACGAGAGCGCGATTGCCGCCTCGCTTCTGGGCGTGGTGCCGGAGTTTGGCGTGCTGCTGGATGAGGGCCGCAAGGGTACGCTGCGAGTCGAGGTCTCGGCGCATCTCGACAGCCCCACCGACTGGGGCGCGCTGGGCTACTTCGCGGGCAAGCTGGCGGGCCTGGGGATCCCCGTGTTCCACGGCGCGCCGCGGCCCACGCAAGATGACGCCAGGCAGCTCTGCGCGGCCCTGGCCACTTCCGGCGGCGTCAGCATGTGCCATATCGTGGGTGTGACGCCCGAGGCGCCCACCCTGGAAGCCGCCTTTCGCGGTGACGTTCCGGCGGAGTCCGCTACCTTCACCGATGAGACCCTGAGGCAGACCTACGCCGCGCTGCGCAATCACACCGGCGAGGAGATCGACTCCGTTATCCTGGGCTGCCCGCACGCCTCACTCGGGGAGATCGCCGCGTACGCGGCGCTGCTCGAAGGGCGGCGGGTGGCCCCGGGCGTGCGCCTGTGGGTGAACACGGCGCGCGGCATCAAAGCCTATGCGGATCAGATCGGCTACACGCGCATCATCGAGGAGGCCGGCGGGCGCATCCTGTGCGACACCTGCCCCACCAACATGCGCATGGCCGCCCGGCGCATCGTGACCAATGGCTTCAAGCAGGCGCACTATGCGCGAGGCATGGTGGGCGCCGAGGTGATCGTGGCGGAGACCGCCGCCTGCGTGCGCGCGGCGGTGGCGGGAAGGTGGCTCGGCGATGAGTGAAGTGCTCGAGATCCGGGCGCGGGGCGTGGTGAAGGGCCGCGCGGCGGGGCCGGCATTGGTGGCCGATGCCACGCTCTCCTTCTGGGGTGAGGTGGACCCGGTCACCGGCCAGGTGATCGCGGTGGGGCATCCGCTGGAAGGCCGGTCGCTCAAGGGCGTGGTGCTGGTCATCCGCTCAACCAAAGGCTCCTCGGCCACGCCCATGGTGCTCAACCTGGCGCAACTGGAGGGGACCGCGCCGGTGGCGTTCGTCAATGTCGAGGTGGACAGCCTGGCGGCGCTGGGCTGCATCGTGAACCGCATCCCCATGGTGACGGACCTGGAGCGTGACCCCTTCGAAGTGATCCGCAGCGGCGACCACCTGGAAGTGGACGCCGAAGCGGGCGTGGTGCGTGTCACGACAAAGGAGTGATTATGGTGATTCTTCTGGCGTTGATTGCGGCATCGGCCGCCCTGGCTCAGGCCGGCGTGCGTGTTCCCGAGTTCGCAGCCGAGGTGCGCACGGTATACACGGCGGCGGAGGGGCTGCCGGACTCGGACGTTCTCAACATCGCCGTGGGGTCGGGCCAGGTGGTCTACGCGGGCACGGCCAAGGGTCTGGCGGCATTTTCGGCAGGGCGTTGGAGGACGGTGGCCGGCGTGGGCGCCCCGGTTGTGGCGCTGGCGGCCGGCGCTGATGCTGTGTTCTTCGTTGCGGAGGCGCGGCTGTATCGCCTGGATAAGGACCGGGCGGTGGTCGTGACGTCGATCCCTTCGGAGGCGAAACCGCCGCTCGCACTCGCGGCGGCCGGTGGGCAGCCGCTCGTCGGCAGTGCCGCTGGTCTGTTCAGACTGGAAGGCGCGGCGCTAGTCAAGGACAGCGGCTTCGCCGCGCTCGCGGCCGGCGGCCCGGAGGTCCGGCAGATCGCAGTGGGACCAGACGGCGAACTAGCGGTGGCGGCGCTCGCTGGGCTGTTCGTGAAGCGATCCGGAGGAGGCTGGCAGGCCGTGTATCCGCGCCAGGCGTCGCGGAGCTGGGCGCCTCACGATGTGCGAGGCGTGGCCTACGACGGCGCGGGCCAGTTGTGGTTCGCCAGCCCGCAAGGCGTCGGGCGGCGCGGCAAGGAATGGACGCTCTACACTCCCGAAGACGGCCTTCCCTACGACGATTTCACTACGGCGGCGGGCGCACCCGGCGCGGTGTGGTTCGGGACTCGCATCGGTGCCATTCGCTTCGACGGGCGGGTGTGGGAATATCGCCAGGGGTTGCGCTGGCTGCCCGACGATCAGGTGCGCGCCGTCGCGATCGAGCCTGGCGGCAATGCCTGGTTCGCCACGGCCAAGGGCGCCGGACTGATCGCGCGGAAGCCCATGACGCTGGCCGCAAAGGCCAGGTTCTTCGAGGACGAGATCGACCTGCGCCACCGGCGGACCGAGTACGGTTACGTGCTGGGCGTGTCCTTGAAGAGGCCCGGCGACAAGAGCGAATGGACGCAGCACGACAGCGACAACGACGGGCTGTGGACCTCGATGTACGGTGCCGGAGAGTGCTTCGCCCACGCCGCGACCGGCGATGAGCTGGCGCGGAAGCGCGCCCATGCAGCCTTCGAGGCGCTGCGCTTCCTGGGGACGGTGACCCAGGGCGGCAGCCATCCCGCGCCGCGTGGCTTCGTCGCCCGCACGGTGCTTCCGGCCAGCGGAGAGAATCCCAACCTGAAGCAGTACACGCGCGAGCGCGACGAGCAGATGCGCGCCACCCGGGACCGCCTGTGGAAGGTCCTCGTGCCGCGCTGGCCGCTGAGCGCCGATGGCAAGTGGTACTGGAAGACCGACACCAGCTCGGATGAGCTCGACGGCCACTACTTCTTCTACGGCCTTTACTACGACCTGGTAGCGCGCGACGAGGCCGCCAGACAGCCCGTGCGCGAGCACGTGGCCGCGCTCACCGATCACCTCATCGACCATAACTTCCAGCTTGTGGATCACGACGGGAAGCCCACGCGTTGGGCGGTGTTCAATCCCGAGAACCTGAATCGGGACCTGAACTGGTGGGAGGAGCGGGGCCTCAATTCGCTGAGCATACTCTCCTACCTGGCTACGGCCGGGCACATCACCGGGCAGGCCAGGTATCGGGAGGCCGCCCTCCGGCTGATGGAGCGGCACAACTACGACGTGAACGTGCTGATCCCGAAGACCCCGGCGGGGCCCGGCTCGGGCAACCAGTCCGACGACGAGATGGCGTTCATGTGTTTCTACAACCTCATGCGCTACGAAACCGACCCGCGGCTGCGCGCGATCTATGGATGGGCGCTCAGGCAGCGCGCCGAGATCGAGCGTCCGGAGCTGAACCCGCTCTTCAACTTCATCGCCGCGGCCGGCCTCGAGGGAGTCGAGTTCGCGGATTCGTTCAACCGGCGTCCGCTCTCGCTCCCGGGCGACTGGCTGGAGGAGGCGGTGGACACGCTGAAGCGGTATCCTCTGGACCGCGTCAATTGGCGCGCTGCCAACAGCCACCGCAAGGACGTGGTCGCGTTGCCGCGGCACGCCGCCG
>VFZS01000250.1 GCA_016871095.1 Acidobacteriota bacterium | reverse complement strand
CAAGGTGGATGGCACGGTGCTCAAGGAGGGCGAAGCAGTGCTGCGCAACTTCGCCAACGAGGAGTTCGAGCTGTACGTGCAGGACACCTGGCGGGTCAACCGGGCGCTGACGGTTACCGGGGGCTTGCGCTATTCGCTGATGCCGCCCTACTACGAGAAGAACGGGCAGCAGGTGTCGCCCAACGTTCCTATCGGCGACTGGTTCAACCTGCGCGGCACGCTGGCGCAGCAGGGCAAGTCGCAGATGGAGGCCGGGCGCATCTCGTTCATCCCCAGGGACAAGGGCGGCCGCCCGCTGTACGCCAATCACAAGAAGAACTTCGCCCCGCGCCTGGCGCTGGCCTATTCGCCGCAGGGCGACAGCGGCTTGAGCCGGTTTTTCTTCGGCGGGCCCGGCAGGACCTCCATCCGCGCCGGGTGGGGCATGTACTATGACCTGTTCGGCAGCGGACTGATGCGCTCCTACAGCGCCACCGCCTTCGGGCTGTCCAACGCGCTGACCAACCCTTCGGCGGTGCTCACCATCCAGAGCGCGCCGCGGTTCACGGCCATCAACGAGATCCCCAGGGATATCCTGCTGCCGGCGCCGGAGGCCAAGTTCCCGGCCGTTTACCCGGACGTTTTCGCCATCACCAACGGACTGGACGACACGCTGGTTCCGCCCTACAACATGAGCGCCAACTTTTCGGTGGGCCGCGAGTTCCACAACGGCTGGTTCGTGCAGGGCTCCTACGTGGGCCGGTTCTCGCGGCGCTCACTGGTTCGCCGCGACGCGGCCATGCCCACCAACGTCTGGGATCCCAAGTCCGGCATGAGCTACTTCGATGCGGCCACCCTACTGGCCCGGCAGGTGGTGGCTAATGTGCCGGTAGCCAACGTCCAGAAGGTCCCCTATTGGGAGAACCTGTACAGCAGAGCGGCGACTGCGACCCTGACCGCCACGCAGGTGGCTTACAGCCGCTTCAACGCCAATCTGTATGACTGGACCTACGCGCTCTACCAGCTCGACACCGGCGCCGGCCAGGGCAATTGCGCGGGGCGCAACCGCTGTAGCGACCTGGGCGCCTGGGCGTTCTACCACCCGCAGTTCTCTTACCTGTCGGTATTCAGCTCGACCGCCGGCGGCAACTATCACGGCATGCAGTGGTCCGTGCGCAAGCGGTTCTCCAATGGCGACGCCGTGGACGTCAACTACACCTTCTCGAAGTCGATCGATTTGCGCTCCACCACCGAGCGGGCGGGGTCCTCGACCGGCGTCATTTGGAATCCGTGGTATCCAGGCCTTCACAAGGGCGTCTCCGACTACGACAACACGCACCTGTTCAACATGCTGGGGGTATACAACCTGCCTTTCGGCAAGCGTGGCCGCTACCTGGCGGGGGCCAGCCGCGCGCTGGACCTGCTGGTCGGCGGGTGGCAGCTTGCGGGCACCTGGCGGTGGTCCAGTGGCTTCCCCATCAGCGTCTTCCAGACCGGAGTGTGGCCCACCAACTGGAACAACAACAACTGGGCTGACTGGAACGGCAAGCAGTTCGCGCGCCAACAGACCAAGAACGCCCCGGCCATCGCGGGCAGAGGCGGCCCCAACATGTTCCCCAATCCCCAGACCGCCTTCGACGCCTTCGAGGGCGCGATGCCCGGCGGTATCGGCATGCGCAACGGCATCCGCGGCGACGGCATCTTCAACATCGACGCCAGCCTGTCCAAGCGCATCAGTATCCGCGAGGGCCACTCCATCCAGTTCCGCTGGGAGACGTTCAACATCGCCAACACGACGAGGTTCGACGTGGGGACCGCGTCGCTTGACATTTCCCGAGCGGGCACCTACGGCAAGTACAGCGACCAGCTCACCCTGCCGCGGGTGATGCAGTTCGGGCTGCGGTACGAATTCTAAGTGGTGAACGCCCGCTGACGGTCGTGTCACCAGCGGCGCCCTGGACCGCTTCCTGACGGTCGCGGCTCGGACCAGAGCCACGAGCGTAAGCGAGTGGTCCAGCGCGTCTCGCTCCGACTACAGGTCCATCGGAAAGGTGTCCAGCGCCGTCGGGCCCTCGGCGCCAAGGAGGTAGTTGCGTTCCAGCCGGATACCCCCGAGAAGCTCGGGCGCGTACAGCCCCGGCTCGAGGGCGATCACCTCACCCTCCTGGAGGATCTGATCGCTGCCCGGCGCCAGCCAGGGCGATTCCCAGGCTTCCAGGCCAAGCCCGTGCCCGGCGTGATGATTCACAGCGCTCTTGACGCCCGAGAAGCGGTCCAGGTGGGCACGTATCTCCTGGTACACCACGCGCGCGGGCGCGCCAGGACGTAGCAGCTCCTGAGCCAGGCGGTGCGACTCCAGTACGTGAGCCCAGGCCTCGAGCTGAAGCTGGCTGGGGACGTCAGCCGTGAAAGTGCGGGTGAGGTCGCAGCGGTAACCCTGGTGGGTGGGGTGCAGGTCGAAGATGTACAGCTCGCCGGGGCGCAGCCGCCGTCCGGTGGGAGGCCCGCCCCCGCCGATGGCCCGCGGGCCGCTGGCGAAGTCGCCTTTGAGATCCACGGAAGTGTGGGCCTGGTTGACCATAGCCTCGTAGACGATGCTATGCGCCTCGTATTCGGTCATGCCCGGTTCGAGGCAGGCCTTGATGGCGGCGAAGGCGGCATCCACCAGCGCCACCACGGCACGGATGGCCTCGATCTCGTCGGCGTCCTTGACGCGCCGCATTTCGTCCAGCACGGGGGTGATGTTGCGGGGACGCTGTTCGGTGAGCGCCCGCAGCACGGTCCCCAAGCGGAAGTCCACGAATTCGTACTCCAGGGCCACCGACCCGGCCCCGGCGGGAATGCCCTTCACCGCCTGGCACACCAGACCGTCCAGCTCTTCATCCACCGTGGAGCGGCTGAAGGGACGCTGGAGGCTGTGGCAGGTGTAGACGCAGACCTCGTCGGCGGCCGAGGACGCCGGCTCCTGGTTGGTGCACAGCAGGCCACGGCCGGAAGCCTGCATGGCAAACACATGCGGCAGGCAGGGATCCACCAGCACGCCGGAGAAGTAGTAGATGGTCTTGGGGCTAGCCAGCACCACCAGCTCGAGTTCCTGCTCCTGCATGTGCGCCAGCAGGCGCTGCTGGCGGCGGCGGCAACTATCGAGATTGAGCATGCGGCGTCCTCCTCCGGCCCGGCTTGCAGTATACACCGCCGGGGACTCGCGGCAGGGGACGCCCTGCGCTGTGCGCCGGAGTGCTGAGCCTGGAGGAGCCGCCCTGCTACTGCCGCCTGGCGGTGAATTCAACGCCGCGGCGGGCGCCGTCCGGAGTGCGGGCGCCGCGCAGCTCGTCACCCTGGATGGTTCCTTCCCAGTTGAACTTGCGCTCCTGGCCCTGCCGGCTCTTCTGCGTGGTGGTGAAGGAGAACTTGTCGCCCTGGATCTTGCCGTTGTCAACGGTCATGGTGGGCGCGCGCCGGCCCGTGCCACCGCTCACCGAGCCGGTGATCTTGCCGCCGTCGCTCTTTAGATCGAGGGTGAACTGAACCTCGCGGGGTTCTCCACCCTGCTTCTTTGGGGCGGGCACTTTCATGGTCGCCACCCACTGGCCGTCGATGCCGGCCGCGGCCGCCACCAGCGCCAGCAGGCAACCCAAGGTTACGATAGAGAGGATTCGTCGGGTCATAGATTGTCCTGTACCTGATAATATCAACCCCCGAGGAGGGCGGAAGTTACGAGCGTGTCCGAGGGCCTGCCTGCTTACTGTGATCTCAGCCTGCCGGTGCCCCTGGACCGGGCCTTCACCTACAGCCTGCCGGAGACCTTGCGGCACCGCGTGCGGCCGGGCTGCCGGATGGTGGTTCCGTTCGGCACGCGCAAGCTGACCGGGGTGGCGCTGCGGTGCCACAACCAGAAGCCGGAGGTGGCGGTGCGCGAGGCCCTGCGCCTGATGGACGCCGAGCCGGTTTTCGACGAGGGGATGCTGGCGCTGGCGCGCTGGATCGCGGACTACTACTGCGCTCCGCTGGGCGAGGTGCTGCGCGCCATGGCGCCGCTGACCTCGGAGGTGCGGCGGGACAAGGTGTATTCGCTCACCGACAAGGGCCGCGACGCCATCCGTCAACTGACGCTGGCCACATCCGAGGAGGATGCCGCGACGCAGCTTCTGCGCCTGGTGGAGAACCGTGCCTCGACGGCGACATACCTCAAGAGCAAGTTCCCCGCGGCGGCGGCGCTTCTCCAGCGGCTGCTCAAACAGGGATTCCTGGCGATTGAGGAAGTGGCCGTCGAGCGCGATCCGCTGCGCGCGTCCGCCGCGCGGCTGCGGGTAATCCTGGAGCGGCGGCCGCCCGAGGGTAAGTACAAGAAGGCCGAGCGGGAACTGCTGGCCTATCTGGAGCTGCATCCCGGCACGCACAACCTGCTGGACCTGGAAGCAGTGGTGCCTCAGGCGGGTGCGGCGGCGCGGGCGCTGGCCCGGCGAGAGGTCCTGACTCTGAAGGTCGAGTTGCCGACCGTATCGACGGCGCAGGTGCGGCCGCGGCACGTGCTGAATGCGCACCAGCAGGCGGCCTTCGATCAGATCCAGGCGGCCATCCGGGCGGGCCAGTACCAGGCCTTCCTGCTGGAGGGAGTCACCGGCTCGGGCAAGACCGAGGTCTACCTCAACGCCATCGAGGCCACGCTGGCGGCCGGGCGCGGAGCGCTGTTGCTGGTGCCGGAGATCGCTCTGACGCCCGCGGTGGCCGGGCAGTTCCAGCACCGCTTCGGCGACCAGGTGGCCATCCTGCACTCGGCCTTCTCGGATACGGAACGCACGGCGCAGTGGCGGCGCATCCGCTCGGGCGAGGCGGGTGTGGTGGTGGGCACGCGCTCGGGCGTGTTCGCGCCGGTGCGGGACCTGGGCCTGATCGTAGTTGACGAGGAGCACGACGGCAGCTACAAACAGGAGGAGACGCCGCGCTACAACAGCCGGGACGTGGCCCTGGTGCGCGGGCAGGCCGCGGGCGCCTGCGTGCTGCTAGGCTCGGCCACGCCCGGCCTGGAGAGCCGCTATAACGCCGAGCGCGGCAAGTACACGCTGCTGGTGCTGCCCGAGCGCATCGAGCAACGGCCGCTGCCGGCGGTCGAGATCATCGACTTGCGGCTGGAGTTTCTGGAGACGCGCCAGCAGGCGGTGTTCTCGCGACGGCTGCTGGAGGCCCTGGGGGCGCGGCTGGAGAGCGGCGAGCAGACCATGCTGCTGCTGAACCGCCGGGGGTTCTCGACCTCGGTGGCCTGCCGGGCGTGCGCGGAGCGCGCGCAGTGCGCCAACTGCTCGGTCACGCTGACCTTCCACCGCCGCGACCGGCGCCTGCTGTGCCACTACTGCAACTACGCCGAGGCCGTCCCCAAGCGCTGCCCCAAGTGCAACAGCGAGCACATCTACTTCGTGGGGACCGGCTCGGAGAAGGTCGAGGAGGAGCTGCATCGCGCTTTTCCCCGGGCCCGCATCGCGCGCATGGACCGGGATACGGTCACCACCAAGCGCCACTATGAGACCATCCTGGCGGGCTTCTGCGAGGGCAGTTTCGACATCCTGGTCGGCACGCAGATGATCGCCAAAGGACACGACATCCCCAACGTCACGCTGGTGGGGGTTGTGAACGCGGACATCGGTCTGGGGCTGCCCGATTTCCGCGCCGCCGAGCGCACCTTCCAGTTGCTCACCCAGGTGGCGGGGCGCGCCGGGCGCGGGGGCCGTCCCGGCCAGGTGCTCATACAGACCATCAACCCCAACCACTACGCCATCCGCTTCGCCGCGGCGCAGGACTACGAGGACTTCTACCGCAAGGAGCTGGAGTTCCGCCGCATGATGCGCTATCCGCCCTTCAGCGCGCTGGCCAACGTCCTGGTGCGCAGCCAGAGCCAGGCCGATGCGCTGCGCATGGGCGGCGAGATCGGACACCTGCTGACGCCGCCGCCCGAGCAGGTCAAGATCCTGGGCCCGGCCGAAGCGCCCATGCTGCGGCTGCTCCGGGAGTACCGCTACCAGATTCTGCTCAAGGCGGCCACGCGCAAGGCGCTGCGCGAGGTGCTGGTGAAGATCCGCGACTACGCCGTGGATAAGAAGTGGGGGCCGACGGCGCTGGTCATCGACGTGGATCCCCTGTCGCTGATGTGAGCCGCGGGGCGGCTCTCCCCGAGGCCGAAGGTCTTCCCGGGAATACCCAGACAAAGGTATTGTGGTGCGGCATCGCCTGCCGTATACTACTTTCAAGGCGCCTCGCGGAGGAAGAGAGCGCCACCACCTTCAAGGAGGGCACCATGCCAAGGAGAGCAGCCAAAACGCCGCCCGAGACACTGGCATACGAAGGTGTCGTATGCTATGTGTCTCCGGGACGCCGGGCAAATCACACTCCGATATATCACGCCTCGGACGGCAGGGACCACTTCTACACCGACGACAAGGCAGAATACGATCGGCTGCCGGACAGCTACGAGAAGAAAGGGATCTCATTCTATGTGGCGCGTCGCAAGACGGACGGCAACGTGCCGTTGTATCGACTATACTGCAAACGCGCTGATGACCATTTCTATCTGGCCTCCGCTGACGCGCGCGGCGCTCGGGTAAAGCGGCGCCGTTACAAGGCCGATGGAATCCTAGGCTACGTCATGACGACCGAGGATGCCAGGCATGTCGCTTTCATGCGAGCCTGGAATCCGCAGAAGAGACAGCATTTCTACACGACCAACGTTGGCGAGATCGACAACCGGAATCAGAAGCTTACTGGGGGCCAGCTCAGAAGGCTACTGAAACGGCAATTACGGGGTCATTTATCCAAGGCGAGACGATACCATTTCGCGGACTACGCTTACTTCTGCCCGACCAGGGATGCCGCACAAGCGATTATCGACAAGTCAGGGATTGACGGTCTGCGCTACCAAGACGAGGATCTTGACTGCGATGATTTTGCCCATCTGCTGAAGTCGGCGTTTATCAAGGATGCCTGCCACGGTGACATCCGGTCGATGCCTTACGCTTTTGGCGTCATTTGGGGTGAGGCGCCCATGACTCATGCCTGGAACGTGATCGTGATCAGCAATGGCCGGCGCCATTCCGTGTGGCTGGTCGAGCCACAGCGGGGCACGCTCTACAGGCCGACACGCCAAACCCACGGCAATATTCGCTTAGTCATCATGTAAGGGGGCGCCACGCTGGGCGTGCCTGGCGTTCTGGACCGCTGGTCCATAGAAGCGCGGACCAGAACGCTAGTCCGGCAGCGCAAGCCGTCTACTTCGTGGGCGGCTTTCTCTTCGGAGTCTTGCCCTTCGTCTTGGTCTTCTTCTTGCCTTTCTTCAGGGGGCCGGGGGTGTCATCCACGATCAGCTCCGGGTCTCTGTTCACGGGAGGTTGACCGGGGGGCGTAACCTCGGCACGGTATCTAAAGTGTCGCACCTGCCCCGGGGGCACGGTCGTAGTCTTTTGTCCTGTCGATTGCCCCTGTGGCGCTGCCAGCGACAGCTCACCGCTGTCAAATGGGGAGGTCGCACCACTGAAATCAATGCGGAGGGCCCCATGCGGGCTGGTCCACTCCACCTCTGTGCTTTTCTTGACCCTGTGCTTGGACGAGCCTTCCGGAACGACAGCGTCCATACAGCACTTCACCAGGGTAGACCCGGAAACACCAATTATGATAGTTGCTCTTGGCATCGTCTGCTCCTTTGGCAGGGACTAGCGCCTGCCTGCGCGTTTCAGAATGTCCTCGAACCGCGGGTCGGAATGGAGCTCCTCCAGCTCCGGAGCCGCCCGAATCTCGCATTTTGAATAGCCCGGCGCCGCCTTCTCCAGCTCGGCCAAGGCTCGCGCGCGATCGTTGAGCAGCGCGTAG
>VFZS01000249.1 GCA_016871095.1 Acidobacteriota bacterium | reverse complement strand
CGCGCAGCCAGCAGTTCACGCACCTCCGGGGCCGGCTCGGGCAGCTTGAGGTTCATGTCCTCGAGGGCTTCCACAATGACCTGGGAGACGGCCAGGTTGCGATACCACTTCTTGTCGGCCGGGATGACGTACCAGGGCGCCCAGGAGGTGGAGCACCGGCGGAAGACGTCTTCGTAGGCCGCCATGTAGTCGTCCCAGCGCTTGCGGTCCTCGAAGTCCGCCGGCGAGACCTTCCAGTGCTTCGTGGGGTCCCGCAGACGCTGCTGAAGCCGGGCCTGCTGTTCTTCACGGCTGATGTGGAGGAAGAACTTCAGGATCTTCACGCCGCTGGCGACCAGCAACCGCTCGAAGGCGTTGATGTGCTCGAAGCGCTCCGACCACACCGCCTTGGGGGCCAGGTTCTGCACCCGCACCACCAGCACGTCCTCGTAGTGCGAGCGGTTGAAGATGCCGATCTCGCCGAAGGCAGGGGTGGAGCGGTGAATGCGCCACAGGAAGTCGTGCTCGCGTTCCTCTCCGACGGGAACCTTGAAGGGGATGACCCTGCAACCTTGAGGGTTGAGGCCCGACATGACGCTGCGGATAGTGCCGTCCTTGCCGCCGGCGTCCATGGCCTGGAAGACGATCAGCACGGCGTGCTTCCTCTCGGCGTAGAGCAGGTATTGCAGCTCCGCCAGCCGGGCTATGTTCTTGACCAGACGCGCCGCCGCGGCCGGCTTGTCCTTGACGCCGGCGACCGAGCCGGCGTCGATTCTCGTCAGCCGGATCTTCCTGCCGGGTTTCACCATCAGCTTGGCGCTCAGTTTGGACATGGTCACTCCTCGCGGTCCAGCACGGCCCGGACCTTGCGCCCCAGGCTCTCCTGGGTGAAGGGTTTCTGGAGCAGGGCAATGCCGGCATCCAGCAGGCCGTGGCGGGCGACCACATCGCTGGTGTAGCCGGACATGTACAGCACCTTCAAGTCGGGACGCGCGGCCAGCAGGCGCTCGGCCAGTTCGCGCCCGCCCATCTGGGGCATCACCACATCGGTAAGCAGCAGAGCGATGGAGGGGGCGTGCTGCTCGAACAACTGGAGCGCCTGGCTGCCGCCCTCGGCCTCGATCACGGCGTAGCCCTGGCGGCGCAGCATCTCCCGCGCCAGTTGCCGCACGCCGGCTTCGTCTTCGACCAGCAGAACGGTCTCCACGCCCGGGGCCAGCCTGCGGGGCGGCCGCGGCCGCTCCCTGGGCCGGGGCGCCGCCTGAAACACCGGCAAGTAGATGCGGAAGGTCGAGCCGCCGCCGAGCTGGCTGCTCACCTGGATCTCGCCGGCGTTCTGCTTGACGATGCCGTACACGGTGGACAGGCCCAGGCCAGTGCCCCTGCCCCGCGCCTTGGTGGTGAAGAAAGGCTCGAAGACATGGCTGAGGGTCTCCTCATCCATCCCCTCGCCAGTGTCGCTGACCTCCAGAAGGAGGTGCCGTCCTGGAGGCAGCGGGAGGGGGGCCGGTTCTGCGTCCGCGCTCGAATGAGTGAGAGCTGTCGAGATGTGGATCCGCCCGCCGCGGGGCATGGCGTCCCGCGCGTTGAGCACCAGATTCATGAGCACCTGCTCGATCTGTCCGGGGTCGGCCTTAATGCGGCCGATGTTCTTTTGGAGCGCCAGCTCGAGCGCAATGTCCTCGCCGATCACCGGGCGCAACATGCGGTGCATGCGCGCGATCAGGCGGTTGAGGTCCAACACCTTGGGCTGCACTACCTGCCGACGGCTGAAAGCCAGAAGCTGCCGGGTGAGGGCCGAGGCCCGGCTGGCCGCCTCGATGATGGAATCCAAGTCCCGCCTCGCCGGGTCCTTGGTCTTCAC
Organism: Acidobacteriota bacterium; assembly: GCA_016871095.1. Classification (GTDB taxonomy): domain Bacteria; phylum Acidobacteriota; class Terriglobia; order Bryobacterales; family Bryobacteraceae; genus VFZS01. Next base: position 6,020 of record VFZS01000249.1, on the reverse strand, counting down.
GCTGCCCAGCAGCATCTGGGCGTAGCCGCCGATGATGGTCAGAAGATTGTTGAAGTCGTGGGCCACGCCCCCGGCCAGGCGCCCCAGCGCCTCCATTTTCTGGGACTGGCGAAGCTGCTCTTCCAGGTGCTTGCGCTCGGTGACATCCCGCAGGATGCAGGTGATGCGCCCGCCCTGGTCGGTCTGCACCGGGCTGAGGTGAACCTCGGCCTGGAACTCGCGGCCGTCCTTGCGGCGCGCGGTCACCTCCGCCGGACCGGCGCTGGCGCCCTCAGGCCGCGACAGGCAGGTCCCGCGCAGCCGGCGGTAGGCCTCCCGGGAGCGCTCCGCCAGCAGGCATTCGAAGGCCAGGCGCCGCAACTCCGACCCCTCGTAGCCGAACAGCCGCTCCGCCGCGGCGTTGGAAAGCACGATGCCGTCCTGGTGGTCCATCTCCAGGATGGTGTCCGGCGCGGCTTCCAGCAGATCGCGGAAGCGGGCCTCCGCCCGCGCCTGCGCTTGCGCCAGTTCCTCGCGCGCCAAGGCCTGGGCGCGCTCCCGCTCGGCTTGCCGCCGCTGCTCTTCCCGTGCGATGCCCTCCAGCGCGAAGGTCATGTCCGCAGCCATCTCCTCGAGCAGGGCCACATGGTCTTCGTCGAACAGGCCCGGCTCGTCGGCGTACACGTTCAGCGATCCCAGCAGGCGGCCATGGATGGTTACGGGAAAGGCGGCTGAGGACCGGTAGCCACGCCGCAGGGCCTCCTCGCGCCAGGGCAGCATGCGGGGATCAGCGGCGATGTCGTTGCAGATGAAATGCCGCCCTTCGTGCAGGGCAGCGCCGGTAGGTCCGCGCCCTTCCGGCTGGTCGGTCACGCTGATGCGGATGGTGTCCAGATAGCCCTCCTCGAAGCCCGCGTGGGCCACCGGGGCCACGCGGCGCGAGGTCTCATCCAGCAGCCCGAACCAAGCCATCCGAAAGCGGCCCTTTTCGACGGTGAGACGGCAGGCTTCGCGGAAGAGCTGCTGGCGGTCGGTCATCCGCAGGATGGCCTGGCGCAGGCTGGAGGACACCGAGTACAGACGGTTGAAGCGGAGGGCCTTTTCCTCGGCCAGTTTGCGGCCGGTGACGTCCACCAGGGTTCCTTCGATCACCGCGGGCTGGTGGGCGGGGTCGCGTACCAGGGTCACGTTGGCCAGCACCCAGACGGGGCTGCCGTCCCGGCGGCGCAAGCGCAGCTCCAGGTTGGAGAGCTGTCCCTCCCGGGTCAAGCGCTCCAGCACCTGGTCGCGCTCCGCAGGGTGGAAGTAGAGGCCGGCAACCGGAAAATCAGCGAACTCGGCCGGCGAGCTGAAGCCGAACATGCGGGCACAGGCATCATTGCAGTCGAGCACGCGGCCGTCCATTGTGAGGCGGCAGACACCCGCCAGGTTGCGCTCGAACAAGAGGCGGTAACGTTCCTCCGGCAAGTAAGGACCAGCGCGCGCTGACGAGGCCATGGGCTGCTCACCGGGCCGCGCGCCGGCGCGCCCCCGCGGCCGCCGGGAAGCGGATGCGAAACGTGGTTCCCTGTCCGGGCTCGGAAACCACCTCGATGTCCCCGCGGCTCTGCTTCACGATTCCGTAAACGATGGACAGGCCCAGCCCGACACCCTTGCGCTTGGCCTTGGTGGTGAAGAAAGGCTCGAACAGGTGGCTCCTGGTTTCGGCATCCATGCCCTTACCCGAGTCCTGGACCGACAGAGACACGTAGTTGCCGGAGCGCAGGTCCGCCCGCCCCGCGGGTCCGTCTTGGCCCCAGCGCACCCGTTCGGTGGCGATTGCCAGCCGGCCGCCCCGAGGCATGGCCTCGCGGGCGTTCACCACCAAGTTCACCAGGATCTGCTCGATCTGGGCGGGATCCGCCTGGATGCGTCCCAGGGGGCGAGCCAGCCGGGTGCTGAGGTGGATGCGGGGGCCCGCCACCCGGCGCAGGACCCGCTCCAGGCGGGAGATCAGGTGGTTCAAGTCCAGCCGTCGCGGACGCGCGGGCTGGTGGCGGCCGATGGTCAGCATCTGCCGCGTGAGGGCCGTGGCCCGGCCGGCGGCCTCGAGGACTGCTGCCAGATCCCGGCGCCGGGGATCACGGGCCGCCATCGCTTCCATCAGCATCTGGCAGTAACCGTTGATCATGGTCAGCAGGCTGCCGAAGTCGTGAGCCAGCACGCCGGCCAGCCGCCCGATGGCCTCCATCTTCTGCGAACGCCGCAGTTGCTCCTCCAGCCGCTTCTGTTCGGTGGTTTCCGACACGGTCACTACGGCGCCAGTGAGTTTGTGTTTCGCGTCGAGCACCGGGTCGGCCGTGACCTGGAACCAGCGCTCACCCCACGGCACCTCCGCCGATTCGCGGTGCAGGCTCTTGCACATTCTCACGAAAGGGCAGGCGTCTGAGGGGGCAGGATGCCCGGGCACCACCTCGTGCGGAGCCCGTCCGGTGACCTCCGCCGCTGGACGCCCCAGCATGGCGGCCATGGCGTGGTTGAGTTGTTCAATACGCCCCTGCGGGGTGAGGAGCATGATGCCATAGCCCAAAGCGTCGAAGACGGCCTGGCAGCGCTCGTGAGTGAGTCGGCTCGTGGCGCCCAATTTCCCTCGTGGGTCCGGACAGTGCAAATGCATTATACTCCTTCCCCGTGCCGCGCTAGCGCCTGGGCGGATAGAATCTAGGGTGATGAAGCGCATTCCCGGCAGCCACTTCCTGCGCAACCTGGTGGCCCACCGCAGCCTGCTGTTTCAGCTTGTGCGCCGCGACTTCCAGCAGCGCTACGTAGGCTCGGCGGCGGGCTGGCTGTGGGGGGTGGTTCACCCGCTGGTCCTGCTGGCGAGCTGGACCTTCGTGTTCCAGTGGTGTCTCCAGGTGCGCCTGCCCCCCGGGGAGGTCACCGAGAACTACACCTTGTTTCTGTTCAGCGGCTTCCTGCCCTGGCTGCTGTTTCAGGACACCGTGATGCGCTCTTCGACCTGCCTGCTGGATCACGCCAACCTGATCACCAAGACGGTGTTCCCGGCGGAGGTGGTCCCGGTCTCGATATTCCTGTCTTCCATGGTCAATCACCTGATCGCGCTGGGACTGGTGCTGGCGGCGGTGGCCATCTGGCTGGGCCACTTCAGCCTGATGGTGGCGTTCCTGCCGGTGTACATGCTCCTGCTGGGCCTGTTCGCGGTGGGTGTGGGGTGGATCGCCGCCAGCCTCCACGTGTATCTGCGCGACACCGCCCAGGTGCTTTCCGTGGTGCTGACGTTCTGGTTCTGGCTCACGCCCATCTTCATCGTCGAGGAGCAGATCCCGGAGGTCGTCCGCTTCATCCCCAGGCTGAACCCTCTGGCCTATCTGGTGCACGCCTACCGCGAGCGGCTGCTGTCGGCGCGTCTGCCGGATGTGCGCGAGCTGGCTATCATCGCGGCCTGCGGCGTCACGGCGTTCGTGCTGGGCGGGCTGTTCTTCCGCCACCTCAAGCGCGGATTCGCGGATGTGCTCTAGACCGAAGCGCCCCGGACCTTCTCCGAGGCAACGCCTGCAAGGCCAAGGGCGCGGGGTGGTTCTGGAATTCCATCTGTAGCCACTGCATGGAGTACCCCCGCAGAACGGGTGAAAAAATCGCCTCATGGCGGGCGGGCACAGGCAAGAATGCCTATTCCACGTGGCAATGAAAGCACTTGCGCGGACAGTGGAATAGGCTTTCCAGCCTGTTGGCGATTTTTTCACACCTTCTCAGGCTTGGGGAGACAGACGGCCCAACCGCTCGCTTACGCTCGCGGCTCGGCAAGCAGCACTATGCGCGGGCACGGCAACCGAGGCGCGCGCGTCAGCCAGCGGTCCCCGAGCCGGTTCTTTCACAGCGCGGCATAGCCGCAACCGAACCCAGCGGGGCGGGCCTCCAGGCCTGCGAGCCGGTTTTCCAACCGGCTTGTGGACGGGCGGGGAAGCCGGCAGGAATGCCGGCTTGCAAGCGTGGACGCTTGCCCCACCGGCGGCGCCAGAATCGCCGCGCGGCGCAAAGACAGTGGCGGTTAGTAGTACACCTTCTCAGGGATTACTACATGGAGTCATTTCGCCTTGCGTTTGTTTTCTGGGTCGTTCATAAGCACCGTATGCCAGCCAGAGCCGGTTTCGTTCCCGGTTGACGCCGCGGTGCGACCCTACTCTGGCTGGCCCCGCGATCCGGCATAGAAACTCTTCAGCCGCCTCGCCACGGCCGGGCCCGCCGCCGCGGCTAGTTCCTCTTCGGAGGCGGCGCGGACGCGGGCGGCGCTGCCGAAGTGGCGGAGCAGCTTCTCCACGGTCTTCGGCCCGACGCCCGGGATCTCCAGCAGCTCCGTGCGCAGCCGCGAGGAATCGCGCCGCGCGCGGTGGAAGGTCACGGCGAAGCGATGCGCCTCGTCGCGCACGCGCTGGATGAGGTGCAGCACCGGGGAGAAGCGGTCCAGCACCACCGGCTCATCTTCCTGCCCGTGGACGTAGATCCACTCCTCGCGCTTGGCTATGGCGGCCAGCGGCTGATCCGTTATACCCAGCGCTTCCAGCGCCTCCGCCGCCGCGTGGAGCTGGCCGATCCCGCCGTCCACCAGCACCAGCCCGGGCAGCGGACGCTTCTCCTGCTGCAAGCGCGTGTAGCGGCGGGTGATGACCTCGCGCATGGCGGCGAAGTCGTCGCTGCCCTCGACCGTGCGGATGATGAACTTGCGGTAGTCGGACTTCCGCATCCGTCCGTCTTCCCACACCACCAGACTGGCCACCGTGTCGGCGCCGTGAAGGTGGGAGATGTCGAAGCATTCGATGCGCCGCGGCGGCTCCGCCAGCCCGAGCAGGTCCTGAAGCGCCTCCTGGATCGCTTTGGCGGAAGGCTTCATCACCCGAAAGCGCTGCTCGAAGCTGTGACGCGCGTTGGTGTCCGCCAGATCCAGCAGGGCCTTCTTCTGCCCGCGCTGCGGCGTGTGGATCTCCACCTTGCGCCCGCGCTTCTCGGAGAGCACTTCTTCCAGCGCCTCGCGGTCCTCGAATTCGACCGGGACGTGCATGCGCGCCGGAACGTAGGGCTGATCGAGGTAGTACTGCTTGAGGAACGCGGACACAAACTCGGCGGGGTCGAATTCCTCGCGGTCCTCCCAGAAGAACTCCCGGCGGTCCACGATGCGGCCGCTGCGCAGGTGGAAGACGTTGGCGGCGACCAGGGGCGGCTCGGCGTAGCAGGCAAAGATATCGGTGTCCTCGCCCGCCGCGGTGGCCACCTTCTGCCGCTCCTCGGTTTCCTCGAGGGTGGCGATGAGGTCGCGCAGCACGGCGGCCTGCTCGAAGAGCGTCTCCGCCGCGGCGCGCTCCATCTCGGCGCGCAGCTCCGCCAGCAGGTCCTTGCGGCGGCCTTCGAGAAACAGCCGCGCCTGCCGCACTACAGTGGCGTAGGCTTCTTCCGTGGTCAGGCCCTCGACGCACTGCCCCTGGCAGCGGCGTATGTGGTATTGAAGGCAGGGCTGCGCGTGCGCGCGCTTCAGATCCACCTTGCAGGAGGGCACCCCGAAGTAGCGGTTGATGAAGTGCACCAGCCGCCAGGCCAGGCTGGCGGGCAGATAGGGGCCGTAGTAGGTGGAGCCGTCCTTGAAGAGCCGGCGGGTCACGTACACTCGCGGGAAGCGCTCGTGGGTGAGCTTGATGTAGGGATAGGTCTTGTCATCCCTTAGCAGCACGTTGAAGCGCGGCTGCCACTGCTTGATGAGGTTGTTCTCCAGCGCCAGCGCTTCCTTTTCGTTGTCCACCAGGATGTATTCGAGATCGCGCGCCTCGGCCATCAGCGAGCCGGTCTTGGGATCGGACAACTGCTCGCCGGAGAAGTAGCTGCGCACGCGGGCGCGCAGGCTCTTGGCCTTGCCCACGTAGAGCACCTGCCCGGCGGCGTCCTTGTAGAGGTACACGCCCGGCAGGGTGGGCAGTTGAGCGGCCTTGTCGCGGAGCTGCATGGGCGCCCCTATACTAGAATTGTGGCACGCCTGCTTGGCTTCGCTGTGGCGC
>VFZS01000248.1 GCA_016871095.1 Acidobacteriota bacterium | reverse complement strand
ATGAAGAAGGAAGGGACGTTGAGGCGGCGCTGCGAGCACCGACCGGTGCAGTACTTGAATAATGTGTTGGAACAGGATCATCGAGCTATCAAACGACGGGTGAAAGCGAAGCAAGGGTTTCGGGAATCTCAGGCGGCACAACGGACGATCCAAGGGTACGAAGCGATGCACATGATCGGGAAAGGGCAAGCGCGGTGGGTGAGTGGCAACGACCTACGGCAACCTGGGCCGCAACGCCTTGCGCGGGCCGGACTTCTCGCAACTGGATCTGATGCTGACCAAGCGCATCAGCCTGCGCGAGCGCCAGACGTTGGAGTTCCGCTCCGACATCTTCAACCTGTTCAACCGGGCCAACTTCTCCAGCCCCCCGGCTACGCTGCCCAACGCCTTGCCGTCGCTCCAGCCCGGCCAGCCCTTCTCGCTGGCCGAGGCGCCGGGTTTCGGCGTCATCACCTCTACGGTGGGCCGCACCGTGGGTCTGGGCACTTCGCGCCAGATCCAGCTCTCGCTGCGCTACAGCTTCTGATGGGGGCAGCCCGATCTGACCCCATTCTGCGGCTTGGCCCGGCTGCGCCTACTCTCGGTGGGCTGCTTCGGCTATAGTCTTGAAGAAGTGGCCACCGAAGAGAAGGAGGTGTCCGGATGGGCGCTGCGACCACGCGGCGAGAATTCCTCAGCGTATCCGGAGCGGGGGTAACCACCCGCCTGGCGGGTGCGAAGCCGGGGCTTAACGATACGATCAATCTGGGTCTGATCGGCTGCGGCGCGCGAGGCCGCGGCGTGATTGTACCCAACTTCAGCAAGATCCCCGGGACGCGGTTCACGGCCGTCTGTGACGTGAACTCCAAGTACTTGGCCGAAGTCCGCGAGCGGGCAGGCGGCCAGCGGGTGGCCGCCTATTCCGACTACCGCAAGCTGGTGGAAGACAAGAACGTGGACGTGGTGATCATCGCCTCCAACCAGCAATGGCACGTGCTGCCGATGATCGCCGCCTGCCGTGCGGGCAAGGATGTCTTCCTGGAGAAGCCGCTCGGGCAGTCCATCGGTGAAGGAAGCCTCGCCATGGCCGCGGCGAGAAAGTACGGCCGCATCGTGCAGGTGGGCACCCAGCAGCGCAGCCAGGAGCACTACCAGAAGGCCGTGGAGTTGATTCAGGCCGGTAAACTCGGTGAGATCTCCGAAGTGAAGGTGTGGGACTACGAGAACTACTGGCCGGGCGCGGGCTCGCCGCCCGATTGTCCTCCGCCGCCGGAACTGGACTGGGACTTCTACGTCGGCCCGTCGCCCTTTCGCAACTACAACCCGAACATGTACTACAAGTACGGCTATGACTGGTTCCGGGTGGCCGGCGCCGGACACCAGGTGGCCTGGGGCGTCCACCACTTCGACATCGTCTTGTGGGCCATGCAGGTGAACTGGCCGAAGACTGCCTTCGCGACGGGTGGCAACTTCGCCTATGTCGATAACCACGAGTACCCGAATACTTTCAGCGCGACGCTCGAGTTCGGCCCCGGTCCGGTGGCCAAGCATGGCTTTCTGTTGCAGTACACCATGCGGACGGGCGGAAGACGCCTGACCCGGGCGCACGGCAAGTGCTTCATCGGCACGCAAGCTTCGATGGTCCTGGACCGGGCGGGCTACACCATCGTGAAGGAAGTGCCGCAAGGTCAGAAAGTCGTGTCCACGGGTTCATTTGTCAGCGCCGAAGAGACGGTCCGTCCCACCGACGACCAGAGCCGCCACTTCGCGGGGTTCATCGAGAACGTGCGCCAGCGCAAGCAGCCGGACGCCACCGTGGAGACGCTGCATTACGCCACCGCCGTGGGCCACCTGATGAACGTATCGTGGGAAGTGGGCCGCAGCATCCGCTGGGACGGCGCCCACCACCGAGTCCTCAACGACGCGCAAGCCCAGAAGCTCATCCTGAGACCATACCGCGCTCCCTGGAAACTGGAGGTGTAACCACATGCCAACCCCAATGACCCGCCGGTCCTCGATGACCGCGCTGGCTGCCGCAGGTGTCGCCCCCGGGCAGCAGAAGCGAGGCGGCGGCTCGCGCACGGTGCCGGTCGGAGTGGCGACCACCGATTTCCGCGACCAGACCAACCAGAGCCTGGCCGAGGAGTTGAAGAGCCAGCGGGTGCGCCGCATCCAGTTGTTCTTCACCCAGAAGGACAGCAACTACTGGAAGTACGGCGCGCGCAGCGACCTCCAGGGCATGACCCCGGAACGCGCCCGGGAGATCGCCGGCATTTACCGCGCAGCCGGAATCACCATCGACGCTCTCGGCGTGTATGCCACGCTGATCCATCCCGACCCGGTCGAGCGCAAGGCCGATCTCGCCTACTTCGAGGCCATGATGAAGCTCGGCCAGCACATGGGGGTGGCGGTGTTCCTGAGCGAGATGGGCCACTATCATCCGCCCGGCCCGGCGCCGGCGGTGTGCTACGACTGGCAGGACGAGGTCTGGACCACCGCTGTCGCGACTGGGAAGGAACTGGCGCGGGTGGCCGAGGCCAACGGCGCGACGGTCCTGCTCGAACCGATCTATCGCAGCCTGCTGGCCAGCGCGAAGCGCACGCGGCTGTTCCTGGAAGAAGTTGGTTCGCCCCGCGTGCGGGCCCAACTCGACCCGGCGAACCTGCTCGAAGTGAACGATCTCGAGGAGATGTTCGCGCAACTGAAACCCTGGATCGGCGCCATCCACGCCAAGGACCGCAAGCTCCACGTGACTAAGGGCGTGGCCGCCGGCCAGGGTGACCTGGACTACCGCAAGTTCGTCACGCTCTCGGCGCGGCACGCTCCCGGCATCCCGCTGATCGTCGAGTACGCGGGCACGAGAACCTACCGCCAGGCTCTCGAGCATCTGCGCGCGGCCCTGCGCGAAGCCGGGCTGCGCGAAGCGTGAGGTTCGCGCACATAGGAGGCCATCATGCGACGCAGAGACCTGCTGCCAACCATGGTTGCGGCATCCCTGGGCTTGAAGCCCGCCGCCGCGGCGGCCAGGCCGCCCAACATTGTATTCATCCTGGCCGATGACCTCGGCTACGGTGATCTCGGCTGCTATGGGCAGAACATCATCCGGACGCCGCGGCTCGACCGCATGGCGGCTGAAGGCCTGCGGTTCACGCAGTTCTACGCGGGAGCGACAGTCTGCGCCCCGTCCCGCTGCGTGCTGATGACCGGGCGGCACCTGGGGCATTGCCAGGTGAGGGGGAACGCCGAGGACGACATGCTCGTCCAGTCTCTGCGTGAGGAGGACGTCGCCCTGGCCCAGGTTCTGAAAACGGCAGGCTACTCTACGGCGCTGATCGGCAAGTGGGGCCTGGGCGAAACCGGCCACCCCGGGCATCCTTTGCGCAAAGGCTTCGACCGCTTCTTCGGCTACTTGAACCAGGTGCACGCCCACAACTACTGGCCGGAGTTCCTGTGGCGGGACCACGAGCAGCTCCGGCTCTCCAATGTGGTCGAGAAGGCTCCCCGCGCCTACGGCGGATTCCACGGCGGCTGGGCCAAAGTCCGCAAGCAGTATTCGCACGACCTGTGTATGCAAGAGGCGCTGGCCTGGCTTGAATCCCAGAAGAATAACCCGTTCTTCCTGTACCTGGCGCTGACCCTCCCGCACGCCAACAACGAGGCCACTCCCGCGATCGGCAACGGCGCCGAAATCCCCGGCTACGGAATCTACGCGAAAGAGGACTGGCCCGATCCCGACAAAGGACAAGCCGCCATGGTCTCCTATCTGGACCGGGATGTGGGCCGCTTGCTGGACCACTTGCGCAGACTCGGCCTGGCCCAAGACACTCTGGTTCTGTTCTCCTCCGACAACGGGCCGCACATGGAAGCCGGCCACAACCCGCTGCGCTTCAATCCCTCGGGGCCGCTGCGCGGGATGAAGCGCGACCTGTACGAAGGCGGCATCCGCGTGCCCTTCATCGCCTGGTGGCCCGGTAGAATCCAGCCCGGGCGGGTTTCGGACCACGCGGGCTACTTCGGCGACGTGATGGCCACAGCCTGCGATCTGGCCCGAACGAAGACCCCCTCCGGCCTGGATTCGGTCAGCTTCCTCCCCGCGCTTCTGGGCCAGGAGAAATCGCAGCGGGCGCCTGAGCATCTGTACTGGGAGTTCTACGAAGGCGGCTCGGCCCAGGCGGTGCGGTGGGGCAAGTGGAAAGGCATCCGCAAGCCGATGTTCACCGGGCCGGTCGAGTTATACGACCTTTCGCTGGACCCCGGCGAAAAATACAATGTCGCCCGCGGCCACCGGGACGTGGTGAAGCAGGTGGAGGCGATCATGGCTCGCGCCCACGTGCCTCACCCCAACTGGAAGGTGGCGCCTGCTTCCGGACGCCGGAACCCGTGAGGAAGCCCGATGCGGAGGCGCCATCCTGATGAACCCGGGGATTCACCGCGCAACTGCACCGCGGTACCCCATTTACAGGTCGAGGAGGTGGCCCCGCTTGCCGGTGTTGAAGCCGCGGGTCGAACCCAGCTCGGCGCTCACCCCCTCGGCTTCGTGGATGTGCCCGCAGAAGAAATAGGCCGGCTGGTGTTTCTGGACGAAGTCGCGCACCGCCCGGCTGCCCGCGTGGACGCCCCTGCGCACCTGATCCAGCGGAGTGCCCAGCGGCGGGCAGTGGCAGATCAGCACTAGCGGCTTCAGCTTGGCAAAGACGCTCAGCCGCCGGGTCATCTCCTCCTCCGTGTACTCGCCCGGGGTGTTGAACGGCGTGGGGTTGGAGTAGCCCAGCCCGGCAATCACGTAACCGCCCGCCTCGAAGTGCTGCCCGTGGAACAGGTGCAGGCCGTACTTTCGAACTACCGGCGCGATGGAATCGACCGATTCGTGGTTGCCCGGCGAGTAGTACACCCTCTCGGCGCGGCGGCTAAGAATGCGGCCGCACCGGTCCAGCTCGCGGCTCCAGCTCACCAGGTCGCCCGCGGCGAAGTAGTAGTCCGCCTCGATATCCATCAGCCGCTCCAGGGCGGGCCAATCGTTGTGGATGTCGGAGAAGACCAGCAGCTTCACGGGGGTAAGGAATCAGTCTACCAGCCCGTGGCGCACGGCGAAGCGCACCAGCTCGCCCACGCTGTGCAGGTTCAGCTTCTCCATGATGCGCCCGCGGTGGGCGTCCACGGTATAGACGCTCAGCTTGAGCCCCGTGGCGATCTCCTTGTTAGTCTTGCCCTCGGCGATGAGTTGCAGGATCTCGCGTTCGCGGCTGGAGAGCAGGTCCAGCGGATCGGTGACATGGCGGCGGTAGTCGGTCAGCACGGCGTCGGAGACGGCCGGGCTGAGGTAGCCCTCGCCCCCGGCCACGGCGCGCACCGCCGACAGCAGGTCGCGGTCGAAGGCATCCTTGAGCAGGTAGCCGCGCGCCCCGGCGCGCAGGATCTCCCGCACGTAGACGGAGTCCTTGTACATGCTCAACGCCAGCACTCGCGTGCGCGGCGAGGAGCCAGTCAGGCGCCGCGTGGCCTCGATCCCGTTCAGGTCCGGCATGGCCACGTCCATCACCACCACGTCGGGACGCAGCTTCCCGGCCAGCTCGACGGCCTCCCGTCCGTTGTCCGCCTCCCCCACGATCTCCATGTCCGGCTGCGCCGCCAGGATCAGCCTGAAACCCTGGCGCACCATGACGTGGTCATCGGCCAACAGGATGCGAATCTTCTTCATGGCGGACTCCCCGCGCCGGCACAGCGGCCTCCAAGGTGACGCCGTGGTGGGCCGAGCGGATGGTGAACTCGCCCCCGGCGCTGCGCGCCCGGGCCCGCATGCCGATCAGCCCCATGCCCAGGGATTCGGCCCGCTCGCCCGCGGCCAGGCCGTGCCCGTTGTCGTGGATGCGGAGCTGTAGACGCTCGCCCTCCGCGCGCAGGCGGATCTCGACCCGGCTGGCCCCGGAGTGGCGGGCCACGTTGGTCAGGGCCTCCTGGCAGATGCGGAACAGGTGGATCTCGGTTTCGTCGGGAGCCCGGCCGGTGAACTCGGACCGGTAGTCCACCGCAACGCCGGTGCGCGTGGTGAAGCCCTCGGCCAGCCAGCGAAGGGCGGCATCGAGCCCAAAATCGTCCAGGATGGTGGGGTGCAGCAGGTGCGACAACTCGCGCACGTTCTGGATGGCGCCGTCGAGCAGCCGCACGCTGTCGTCGAAGCGCTCACCGTCGTCAGCGGCAGTGGCTTTCAGCGACAGCAGGTTGGCCTTGGCCGCGGTCAGCGACTGGCCCAGTTCGTCGTGCAACTCGTGAGAGAAGCGCCGCGCCGCGGTTTCCTGGTTTTCCAGCATGTGCCAGGAGACCCGGCTCAGCTCGCTGGACTGCGATTCCATGCGCCGCAGCAGCCCGATGGTCAGGCGCACCGTGAGCACGGCGCAGGCCGCGGCCAGCAGCAGCAGCGCGCCCAGCAGGATGACCGAGTGGCGCAGCAGTTGGCCGGAGCGGGCGTCGATCTGCCGCCGCGCCCCCGCCGCATTCTGCCGACTGGCGGCGGCCAGCCTGCTGACCAGAGCCAGCAGGTCCTCGTGGCGGCGGAACAGGTCCCGGGAGAGCAGCGTGGTAGGGCGCTCCAGGGAAAGCAGGCGGCGCGCTTCGGCCGAGAACTCCGTCGCGGCTTCGTGCAGCTCCTTCCACAGCGGCTCCTCGGGAGTGTCGGCCAGCCAGTCACCGATCTCCACCAGGCGCTTGTCGCTGGCCGCCAGTTCGGAGAGGATCTTCTCCCGGTCGATGTACTCCGGATCCCGCGACAGCTTGAAGAAAACGGCATTCAGCGCCGCTTGGCCGCGCTGGATGTCGTCGATCAGGCTGGCCGTAACCTGTTCTTCTTCAACCAGTTCCGCTACGCCCTTCTGGATGGACCGGATGTAGAGCACGCTGACCACGCCCACCCCAACCAGCAGCAGCATCACCAGCAGGAAGCCGGCCAGCAGCACCCGGAAGATGGTGGTTTCGGTGATGGGCTGGCTCAACAGCGGCACAGCCGGTCTGCCCACGGCAACCTCCCTGTTCCTAGTGTAGAGGACTCTGCCTCCGCTGGACGCCTATCCCTTCATTTGGCCGGGCGGGATAGCCTCCCGAGGCTATCCTCGCCGTGCACCCTGCGGTTCCATGCTGAAGGGGAGGCGGCGACATGCCGCCCAGGAGGATCCCCGAATGAAGAGACTCATCGTCGCGATGATCGCGGCAGGCCTGACTCTGCCGGGCTTTGCTATGGCCCAGGAAAAGCCAAAGGAAGAGCCCAAGAAGGAAGAGACCAAGAAGAAGACGAAGAAGAAGAAGAAGGAGGAGAAGGAGAAGCCGCCCGCCTTCTGACGGAAAAGGGGGACGGGCCGCTGCCATGGTGCGGCTGGCCCGTCCCGTCGTTCTCCTACCCGCCGAGTTCCCGCCGGATAGCTTCCGCGATTCGCGCGGCGTGCTCCTCGACTGGAGCCATTTCCGGCCCTTCCACCATCACCCGCGCCAGCGGCTCCGTGCCCGAGAAGCGGACCAGCACCCGGCCATGGGAGCCGAAGAAGGTCTCCGCGGCGTGGATGGCCGCGGCCACACCAGGCAACTCCGCCAGCGGTCTTCTTTCCCGCACCCGGACGTTGAGCAGCCGCTGCGGGTAGACCTCCATCCCGGCCAGCAGCTCGTCCAGCCCCGCGCCCGTCTCCCGCATGATCTCGAGAACCCGCAACGCGGTCAGCAACCCATCTCCCGTGGTCGCGTACTCATTGAAGATCACGTGGCCGGACTGCTCGCCGCCCAGCACGGCGCCGGTGCGCAGCATCCCTTCCAGTACATAGCGGTCACCCACCGGCGCGCGGAGCAGGCGGACTCCCAGCCCCTGGAGCGCCCGCTCGAGGCCCAGGTTGGACAGCACCGTAGCCACCACCA
>VFZS01000247.1 GCA_016871095.1 Acidobacteriota bacterium | reverse complement strand
GTATCTGGCGGTAGGCCGTGAAGCGTTACGCCGTAGTGGCCGCCTCCGTGCTGATCCAGGCCTGCCTCGGCGGCATCTATGCCTGGAGCGCCTTCGCGCCCCACCTGGCCAGCGCGCACGGGATCACCGCCGGGCAGTCCGGCCTGATCTTCGGAGTGGCCCTCGCCACCCTTACCGTGGCCATGGTGTTCGCCGGACGCCTGCAAGAGGTCCACGGGCCGCGCCTGGTAGCGGTCGCCGGCGCAGTGGCCTACGGCTGCGGCTACTGGGTGGCCTCGGCCTCCGGCGGGAGCTTCCCTCTGCTGCTGCTCGGGGCGGGCATGCTGGCGGGCGTGGGCCTCGGTTGCGGCTACGTGTGCGCGCTGGCAACCTCCATCAAGTGGTTCCCTCGGCACCGGGGCCTGGTCACCGGAATCGTCGTGGCGGGCTTCGGGGGAGGCGCCATCGTGCTGTCGAATCTCACCGAAGCGCTGATCCAGGGAGGGTGGACGGTGCTGGGCGTGTTCCGTTTCATGGGCCTGGGCTACGGCTCCGTCATCCTGGTTGCGGCGCTGATGTTGTCCGTGCCCGGCGGAGCGGCGGCGGCGGCTACCGGCGCGCGTGGCGGGGGCAGGCTGATCGCCGATCCGGGTTTCCGCGCCTTCCTGCTCGGGATGTTCTCCGGGACCTTCGGCGGGCTGCTCGTTATTGGCAACCTGAAGCCCTTGGGCCTGGCCGGAGGTCTCCCCTCGGAGACGGCCACGCTGGCGGTCGGGGTGTTCGCCATCGGCAACGCCTCCGGCCGCGTCTTCTGGGGCTGGCTGCACGACCGCCTGGGCTGGACCTCCATACCGCTGTCCCTGGGAGCTCTGGCGGTGGGATTGGCCGCGCTGGCCGCTGCCAAGGGCGCCGCGGCATTCGTGGTGGTGGCGGCCGCCGTCGGGTTCACTTTCGGCGCCTGTTTTGCGCTTTACCCGGCGCGCGTGGCGGCGCGCTTCGGGCAGGAGAACGTCGGACGGGTGTACCCGTGGGTTTTCCTGGCCTACGGGTTCTCGGGCCTGACCGCGCCGGCCGTGGGCGGGTGGATTTACGACCTCTCCGGCAGCTACGCGCCCGCGCTCGTCGGCGCGGTCGCCGTGGCGGCCGTCGGCGCAGCCGTCACCTGGCGGTGGCTGGCAGCCATCGAGGGGCCGACTGGAGCAGTGGCGCTCACCAGATCACTCGCACCGGATACTGGGCAATGTGGGGATCCGGGGTGAGAATGGGCAGGCCGTGCACAACGGCCTGGCAGATCAGCATCCTATCGAAGGGGTCCGCGTGGATCTTGGGCAGGCGCGGCAGTTCCAGGGTCGCCGCCTCCTCCAAGGCTAGACTCCGGATTCCGCAGGCGCGCCTCCGGCTGGGCACGTATACCGCGGGTGGGACCGGCAAAGGAAGGCGACCGGTCGAGTACTTGAGAGCAATCTCCCAGCTCGAAACCACGCTGAGATAGAACTCGTTCGCCGGCTCTGCCAGCAACCGGCGAACCTGACCAGGCACGGCAGGCGCATCCACCATCCACCACAGAAACGTACACGTGTCCAGCAGGAATCTCAGAAGTTGTCCTCCGGCCCTTCGCCATTGAACAATGCCAGCAGGTCCGGCGGCAGCGGCTCAAAGAACTCGGGCGGCACCTCGAAGAGACCCTTGTCGATGCCGATAGGGCGCTCGGGGCGTTCCAGAGGGGTCACGGGCCGGAGCTCGGCGACGGGGATGTTGTGGCGGCAGACGATGATGGTCTCGCCCTTGGCCACGCGGGCAAGGTACTTAGAGAGGTGGGTCTTGGCCTCGTGGACATTGACCCGCAACATGGTCCCATTGTACACCAACAAGTGGACTAAAACAACCGCCCGATCCGGTCGTGCCTCTCGGCAGGAACGGAGCCCGGTAAGGAGTCCCATGGTGAAGCATGTACGGGGCTGAAGTGAGCCGGGAACCGCCGCGTCCCGTCAGCCTCAACCTGCCTGCTGCCGAGAGCCGCAGCCGAGGTTGTTAGCAAGCGGGGCGTGGTGTATGCTCGACGGATGGAACTTTCCAGAAGAATACTCCCGCGGGGATGCTTCTTCGCACTCCCACTGTTGCTCTCCAGTTCGGGCTTCGGCCAGCGCGCGGTCGATTTCGAAGCCCGCTACTGGGTCACCAATTCCACCCAGCTCATCAAGGTGACCGCCAACGGCGTTGGCACGGACATCAACTTCAAGACCGACCTGGGATTCGTGGACAAGAACTTCCCTGAAGTGCGCCTCACCTATCACGGTCAGGGGCGCAGCAAGCTCAAGGTGGACTTCTTCCAAGCCCCCTACTCCGGCGACCGGAACGTGCAGAAGACCATCGACTTCGGCGGAACCAAGTACACCTTAGGCACGCGGATCGTCTCCAGCCTGAAGCTCCAGGATCTGAAGGTGGGTTGGGCGTATCAGTTTGTGAGGCTCGCCGACGGAAGATTCCGGTTGGGCACCTTCCTCCAGACGCATGTGCTCTGGCTGAGGGCGGGGCTGGAGGCCCCGGACGTGAGGCCCCCGCTCTCGGAATCCGAGCGGGGTGTGGTTCCGATCCCCATGATCGGCCTGGCCCTGGATGCGGCGCCGCATCCGAGGGTCAACATCTCCGGCGAGTTGTCCGGCCTCAAGTTCGGCAAGTACGGCTCGGCGGCGGAGGGCGAGCTGGCCCTGAAGGCGCTCCCCATCCGGCGCGTCGGAGTCACCGCCGGGTACCGCTCGTTCCGTCTCGGCCCGAAGTTCGATCCGGACTACGCGGTGGTGCGGCTCTCAGGCCCGTTCGTGGGCGTGTTTGCCCGCTTGGGCGGCGCCGAGTAAGCCGGGAGAGGCGCTTACCCTTCCGCCTCCGCCAGTTCCCGCGAGACCACTTCCCATTCGGCCAGGCGGGATTCGAGGTCGGAGCGGCGCTTCTCCAGCAGCTCGGCCAGGCGGCGGCTCTCCTCGGCGCTCTTGAAGTCGGCCAGCGCCGCTTCGAAGCCGGCGATCTCGGCCTCCAGCCGCGCGATCTCCTCTTCGAGAGCCTCGCAGCGTTCCTTGAGCTGGCGCAGCCGGATGGGGTTCATTCGCCGGGAGGCGGGTGAGGGGCCGCTCCCTGACGGTCGCGGCTCGGGTGGAGCTCGCAGCTCGACCGGCGGGGGACCGCTCCCTGACGGTCGCGGCTCGGGTGGGAGGTGCGGCGCGCCGGCGTGCTCCTTGCGCCACAGGTAGTCCTCGTAGTTTCCGAGATAGGGGCTCAGCCGCCCGCCCTCGATCTCAAAAACCCGCGTGGCCAGCCTGTCGATGAAGTACCGGTCATGCGAGACGAATACCAGCGTCCCGGTGTACTCCTGGAGCGCTTCGAGCAGCACATCCTTGGCGCGCAGGTCCAGGTGGTTGGTGGGCTCGTCCAGCAGCAGAAAGTTCGACGGGCGCATCAGCAGCCGCGCCAGCGCGTAACGGTTGCGCTCGCCGCCCGAGAGCACGCCGATCTTCTTGAATACGTCGTCCTCGGAGAACAGGAAGCAGCCCAGCAGGGTCCGCAGCTCCGTCTGCGCCACCCGCGGGGCCACACCCGAGAGATCATCCAGCAGGCGCGCCTCGGGATCCAGCTCCCGGTACTGGTCCTGCGCGAAGTAGTCGGTTTGCACGTAGAGACCGAGGCGGATTTCGCCCTCGCTGGGCCGCTCCAGCCCGGCCAGCAGGCGGATCAGGGTCGATTTCCCCGCTCCGTTCACCCCCACCAGCGCCACCCGCTCGCCGCGCTCGATGACGAACCCGGCGTTCTCGAACACCACCCGATCGCCGTAGCGGTGGCCGAGCTTGTCGGCCTCGACCACCACCCGCCCACTGGCCTTGGGTTGCGAAAACGCGAAGTGGATGGTCTTCTCTTCGAGCGGAATCTCGATGCGCTCGATGCGCTCCAGTTCCTTGACCCGGCTTTGCACCTGGCGGGCCTTGGTGGCGGTGTAGCGGAAGCGGTTGATGAAGGCTTCGAGCTGCCGTATGCGGTCCTGCTGGTTCTTGAAGGCGGCCTCCAGTTGCGCGCGCCGCTGGGTCTTCTGTTCGAGGTAGCGCGAGTAGTTGCCGCTGTAGAAGTGCACCCGCCGGTTCCACAGCTCGACCACCTTGCGCACCGTGGCGTCCAGGAAGTAGCGGTCGTGCGAGACCACCACGAAGGCGTACGGATAGGCGCCCAGGTACGCCTCCAGCCAATTGCGCGCCTCCAGGTCCAGGTGGTTGGTCGGCTCATCCAGCAGTAGCAGGTTGGGTTTCTCGAGCAGCAGCTTGGCCAGCGCGATCCTCATCTGCCAGCCCCCGGAGAACTCCTCGGTGCGCCTGCGCCAGTCTTCCTTGGGAAAGCCCAGCCCGGCCAGCACCGCGCCCACCTCGGCTTCGAGGGCGTAGCCGTCGCGGGCGCGGAACTCGCCCTCGACGCGCTGGAAACGCTCGGCCACCTGGCGGTACTCCGGGCTTCCGGGGTCAATCTCCGCCATGCGCCGGGTGAGGTCTTCGAGTTCCTCCTCCATGGCGCGCAGATCGGCGAACACCGAGAGGCACTCGGCGAAGACCGCGCGGCCGGCCAGCCGCAATCCTTCCTGCGGCAGGTAGCCGGCGGTGATGCCTTTGGCGCGCGTCACCGCCCCGGCATCGACGGTCTCGAGATCCGCGAGGATCTTCAGCAGCGTGGACTTGCCGGTCCCGTTGGCGCCCACCAGCCCGAGGCGATCCTCCGGCGTGACCAGCCAGTCCGCGCCCTCGAACAGCAGCTTCGGCCCGTAGCTCTTGGCCGCGCCCGCGAGCTGGATCATTGCCGGCGCAACACGCGGCCCGCGCGCGCGCCGGTGAGCTTGCCCCCCTCCACCGCGGTCACGCCGTTGATCAGCACCAGGTCGAACCCCTCGGAGTACTGGTGGGGCTGGAGAAAGGTCGCCTTGTCCTGGACGCGGGCCGGGTCGAACAGCACCAGGTCCGCGGCGAAGCCCTCGCGCAGCAGGCCGCGGTCGCGGAAGCCGATCATGCGCGCCGGCAGCGAGGTCATCTTGCGGATGGCCTCCTCCAGCGAGATGACGCCGCGCTGGCGCACGTACACGGCCAGCACGCGCGCCCGCGTGCCGTAGGAGCGGGGGTGCGGCACACCCACGCCGAGCTCCCGGATGCCGCCGTCGGAACCCACCGCCGCGTTGGGGTACCGCATGATCCGCTCGACGTCCTTCTCGCTCATCGAGTGATACACCATCGAGGCCCCGCCCTCCGCCAGCAGGTCCAGGATGGTCTGGATCTGGTCCTTGGTTCCTTTCTTGCGGCGCTTCAGCACGGTGATTTCGCGGATGTTCTTGCCCTCGAGCGAGCGGTCCCGTTCGCAGGAGGCCACGGTGGCGTAGGAGTAGTCCTTGTGTCCCAGGCGCTTGAGCATCTGGTCCATCTCGCGGGCGATGCGGGCGCGGGTGGCGCGATCGCTCAGACGCTTCTTGATGGCCTCATGGCCGTCGGCCAAGGCCCAGCTCGGCAGCAGGATGCCGATGCCGGTGCTGGAGCGGTCGTAGGGATACTGGTCCACGCTCACATCCACGCCGGCGCGCCGCGAGCGCTCGATCAGGTCCACGGTCTTCGCGCTGGAGCCCCACAGCTTCCGGTTGTCGATCTTGAAGTGCGCAAGCTGGACCGGAACGCCCGCCTCGCGGCCCACGCGCACGGCCTCCTCGATGGCCGGGATGACGCGCTCGCCCTCGTCGCGCAGGTGGCTGGCGTAGATGCCCCCGTGTTTGGCTGCGGCCTTGGCCAGCGCCACCACCTCCTCGGTGTTGGCGTAGGTGCCCGGGATGTAGATCAAACCCGTGGACAGGCCCAGAGCGCCCTCGCTCATGGCCTTCTCGACCAGCTCCTGCATACGGACGATCTCTTCCGGGGTGGCCTGCCGGTTGGCGTTCCCCATCACCTGGCTGCGCACCGTGTTGTGACCCACCAGCGAGGCCACGTTCAAACCGATGCCCAGCTTCTCCAGCCGCGCGAAGGCCTCGCCGAGATTGCGCCAGGCGCCGCCGCAGTTGCCCGTCACCACGGTGGTCACGCCATCCATCACGTAGTTGTCGCCGCCGGGAATCTTCTCCACCTCTCCCTCCACGTGGGTGTGGATGTCGATGAAGCCCGGCGCGGCGACGCGCCCCTGGGCGTCGATTTCCCGGGCGGCAACGAAGCGGCCCAGGTGTCCCATCGCCGCGATCCTGCCGTTCTTGATCCCGATGTCGGCGCGGAACCAGGGGTTGCCCGTGCCGTCGATGACGCGCGCGTTGCGGATGAGCAGGTCGAAGTCGGCCGCCGAAAGCCCCGCGGCCAGGCACACAGCCAGGATTAGTCGCACCATGGTTGGATTGTACCGTGGGATCAGGCCACCGGGCCGCAGAAGAAGTCCAGCGCCTGGGCCAGGTAGTCCTTCAGGTCCGGGCGCTTGACCACCGCGTCCAGCATGCCCTTGTTGAGCAGGAACTCGGCCCGCTGGAAGCCCTGGGGGAGTTTCTGGCGGATGGTCTGCTCGATGACGCGCGGCCCGGCGAAGCCGATCAGCGCGCCGGGCTCAGCAATGTTGAGATCCCCGAGCATGGCGAAGCTGGCGGTGACGCCGCCGGTAGTAGGGTCGGTCAGCACGCTGAGGAACGGTATCCGCGCTTCGTCCAGGTACATCAGGGCCGCCGAAATCTTGGCCATCTGCATCAGGCTGACCGCGCCCTCCTGCATGCGCGCTCCGCCGGATGCGGACACGATGATCAGGGGCACGCGCCGCTCCAGTGAGCGCTCGATGGCGCGCGTGATCTTCTCTCCCACCACCGCGCCCATGCTGCCGCCGATGAATTTCAGCTCCAGCGAGCACATGTGCACGTAGCGCCCGTTCAGGGCGCCGCCCGCCGAGATCACCGCGTCCCGCAGGCCGGTGGATTTCTGCATGCCGCCCAGGCGCTCGGTGTAGCGCCGCGAGTCCACGAAGCCCAGCGGGTCGGTCGAGGTCAGGCCCTTGTCGAACTCCTCCCATTCGCCGTCCAGGAGCAGGCGCAGCCGGGCCACCGCGTCCAGGCGGAAGTGGTAGCCGCACTTGGTGCACACTTGCAGGTTCTCGTCCAGGGCCTTGCGCCAGATGATCTGGCGGCAGCCGTCGCACTTCACCCACAGGCCTTCGGTCTTGACCTTGCGATCCTCTTCGGCCGGGGCCTGCGGGCGGGCCGTCTTGTCTCGGGTAAACCAGGGCATGCTCAGTAATCGATCCCCTGCGCGGCGTGGATCCCTTGGCGGAACGGGTGCTTGAGTTCCGTCATCTCGCTGACCAGGTCCGCAGCTTCCACCAGTTTCGCATGGGCCGACCGCCCCGTGCAGATCACGTGCAGGCGCGGGGGCCGCTGGGCCAGCCCCTCCAACACCCGTTCCACCGGGATCATGCCGAAATGCACCGCGCAGTTGACTTCGTCCAGGATCAGCAGGTCGTAGCGGTCCGACATCATGGCCGCACGCGCCGCTTCCCAAGCCTCCTCCACCAAGCGGACATCCTCGGGGCTGAGTGCGCGTGGATTGATGAAGCCGCGGCCCATGGGGCGGATCTCGAAACTCCCGCCCAGCAGGCGGGCGCTGTCCAACTCGCCCGAGCGCCACGATCCCTTGAGGAACTGGATCATGAGTACCTTGAATCCCTGGCCCACCGCGCGCAGGGCGGTTCCCAGGGCCGCCGTGGTCTTGCCTTTGCCCTCACCGGTGAAGACGATCAGCAGACCGCGCCGGTCCCTCATTGGTCCAGGCTAGCACAGCGCGGCATAGCCGCAACCAAAGCCCTGCTGGCGGTTCCGTGGGGCGAACCTCCAGGTTTGCGAGCTGGTTTTCCAACCAGCTTTGGGCCGC
>VFZS01000246.1 GCA_016871095.1 Acidobacteriota bacterium | reverse complement strand
CCACAGGCCGTTGCGCCCGCCCAGAGCCTGTCCGCCCACCAGCAGCAGTCCACTCAGCAGCCCGAGCAGCAAAACGGTCTTAACGTTGTTCACGGCTGACTTACCTCTACTCTTCCATTCTTGCACAGGGCGAAGTCGCCCCCACCGAGGCAGGTGGGGCGGGCCTCCAGGCCCGCGGCCGGTTTTCAAACCGGCCATGCAAGCGTGGACGCTCGCCCCACGGGCCGCCCCAGAATCACCGCGGGAAACCGGCTTACTCGCCGGTCACCTGAACCTTGACGCTCTTGGGCTTGGCCACTTCCTTCTTGGGCAGCGTCACCGTGAGCACGCCCCTCTTGTAGTCGGCCTTCACCTTCTCGGTGTCCACGGTCTCGGGCAGCGAGAAGCAGCGCACGAACTGCCCGTAGCTGCGTTCGATGCGGTGGTAGCCTTGGCCCTTGTCGGCCTTCTCGAACTTGCGCTCGCCGCGCAGGGTCAGCGTGTCCTGCTCGATCTGAATGTCCACGTCCTTCATTTCGATGTCGGGCAGGTCCGCCTTGAGCACCAACTCGTTCTCGGTCTCCTGGATGTCCACCGAGGGGGCCCAGGGCCGGGTGGTCACGGGCTCGCTAAACAAGCGGGTGACGGCGTCCTGGAACAGCCGCAGAGGGGTGGAGAACTCTGCCGTGTCGAACGGGCCATATCTGACAATCGCCATTAGAAACCTCCTTAGCAAATCACGCTCACCTATTATGATAAAACCTGCGCCTCCCGGTGTCAAGTATTTGCGGAGAAGTTTTCTGTGTACCTCTCCGGGATTCTCCCAACAAACACGAAAGGCGCAGAACCATTTTGGATTCTGCGCCTTACGGAGACTGACCGTCTCTCGCCGGGATGGGCATCCCGGCCGATACCGACCTTCTAGGAGGTCTCTTCCCCCTCGTTCTTGCCTTCCCGCATGCGCTGGAGGCGCTCCTCGCGCCGCTTGGCACGCTCGGCCGCCCGTTTGACCAGCGTGGTGCCCACCAGTTCCAGCATCACCTGCTCGGCTCCATCGCCCTTGCGCGGTCCCAGCCGCAGGATGCGGCAATAGCCTCCGTTACGCTGGCCGAAGCGCGGCCCGACCGTGTCGAACAGCTTCTTGACCGACTGCGGGGTCTTCAGGAAGGCCGCCGCCTGGCGCCGCGAGTGCAACCCGCCCTCCTTGGCCAGGGTAATCATACGTTCCACCAGGGGCCGCACCGCCTTGGCCTTGGGCGCGGTGGTCACCACGCGCTCCTGTTCGATGACACTGGTAGCCAGGTTTCTCAGCAGCATCCAGCGCGCATCCAGGGGCCGTCCCAGCTTGTATCCACTCCGCCTGTGTCTCATGGGTGCTCCTACTCGCCCAACTGCTCGGGCGGCTCCTGAGCCGGGCCGTCCTCGGCCGGGGGAGCTTCCTCCTGCTCTTCCACCAGCTCGTCTTCGTCCTCATAGCGCTCGCCCGGCGCGGGCAGGGTGGGCGTCACGGGCATGCCGGAGGGGGCGATGAGCCGGCCCTGGCCGTCGAAGCGAATGCCGAACTGCAAGCCCATCTGGGCCAGGATCTCCTTGATCTCGTTGAGCGACTTGCGGCCGAAGTTCTTGGTGCGCAGCATCTCGGCCTCGCTCCGCTGCACCAGGTCGCGGATGGTCTGGATGTTGGCGTTCTTCAGGCAGTTGTAGGAACGCACGCTCAACTCCAGCTCGTCCACCGAGCGGTCCAGCACCTCGGCCATCTGGTCGAGGCCCCGCTCGGCGGGCTCCTCGGCCACCTCGGGCACTTCCTCGAAGTTGATGAAGATGGACTGGTGATCCTTGATCAGCTTGGCGGCCTGGCCCAGGGCGTCCTGCGGAGAGATGGCCCCATTGGTCCAGACCTCGATGGCCAGCTTGTCGTAGTCGGTCATCTGCCCGTAGCGGGCCGCCTCGACGGCGAAATTGACCTTGCGGACGGGAGAATGCACCGAGTCGACGGGGATGAAGCCCAGCGGCAGGTCCTCGTCGAAGTTGCGGTCCGCGCTGACGTAGCCGCGGCCCATCTTGAGCCGCATCTCGATGACCAGTTTGCCGTCCTCGCTCACCGTGGCCAGGTGCACGTTGCGGTCCAGCACCTCCACCTCGGAGTCGGTCTCGATCTGGCCGCTCACGACCTCTCCGGGCTGCTCCACCCGCAGCCGGGCGGTCCGCACCCCTTCCCCGTTCATCTTGAAGGGGACCTGCTTGAGGTTGAGGATGATGTCGGTGGCGTCCTCCACCACCCCGGGGATGGGACTGAACTCGTGGGCCACACCCTCAATGCGCACCGCGGTGATGGCCGCGCCCTCGATGGAGCTCAGCAAGGCCCGCCGCAGACTGTTGCCGATGGTGGTGCCCCAGCCGCGCTCGAAGGGCTGCGCGCTGAACATCCCGTAACGGTCGGTGAGCGTTTCCGTGTTGGCCACCAAACGCTTGGGTTTCTGAAAGCCTTTAAACATAACGGAGCCCCCTACTTGGAGTACAGCTCAACGATCAGACGCTCGTTCAACTGCAATTGCACCAGTTCTTCCCGCTTGGGCATCGCCAGCACCCGGCCGCGCAGCGCCTCACGGTCCACCTCCAGCCAATTGGGGGTGGGGGCGTGGGCGGTGGCGTCACGGGCCGCCAGGATGGTGGGATTGCTACGGCTCTTGGAGCGCACCTCGACCACGTCGTTGGGCTTGACCAGGAACGACGGGATATTCACCCGCCGGCCGTTCACCTGCAAGTGCCCGTGGCGGACCAACTGGCGGCACTGGGGGTGGCTGGTGCCGAAGCCCATGCGGTAGACGACGTTGTCCAGGCGCCGCTCCAGCATCGACAGCAGGACGTCTCCGGTGACGCCCGTGCTCTGGCTGGCCTTCTCGAACAGGTTGCGGAACTGCCGCTCCAGCAGGCCGTAGTGGCGGCGGACCTTCTGCTTCTCGCGCAACTGGAGGCCGTAGCCCACCACCTTCATCCTGCGGTCCTTGCCGTGCTGGCCGGGAGCGAAGTTGCGCCGTTCGATGGCGCACTTCTCGCTGTGGCAGCGCTCCCCTTTCAGCAGTAGTTTCATGCCCTCGCGCCGGCACAGCCGGCAAACCGGGCCGATGTATCGAGCCAAGTTCTCCTCCTTTACCTCAGGAGCCGCAGCGGGACGCCGCAGCTCGGGTGCAGTTTACAGCCCCGCGGGGGGCTTTCCTCCTGCTTCATCGAAATCCTTACACGCGCCTCCGCTTGGGCGGACGGCAACCGTTGTGCGGCACCGGCGTGGTGTCCTTGATGTGCCTCACTTCCAGGCCCACCGTCGCCAGGGTGCGGATGGCCGACTCGCGGCCCGCTCCGGGACCGCTGACCCGCACCTCCACCGTGCGCATGCCCGCTTCCTTGGCCTTGTTGGCCGCCGCCAGCGAGGCCTGCTGGGCGGCGAAGGGCGTGCCCTTGCGCGAGCCCCGGAAGCCCAGCGAGCCGGCGCTGGACCAGGCCACCGTGTTGCCCGCCGTGTCGGTCACCGTCACGACGGTGTTGTTGAAGGTCGCCTGGATGTGGACCACCCCGACAGGGATGTTCTTCTTCTCTTTTTTCTTGTAGGTCTTCTTCTTGACTGCTTTACCTGCTGCCTTGGCCATAGCTCCTCAGTGTCAGGTCTTGGAGGCGGACTTCTTCTTGTTGGCGACGGTGCCCCGCCGCGGCCCCTTGCGCGTGCGCGCGTTGGTATGGGTCCGCTGGCCGCGCACCGGAAGCCCGCGCCGGTGCCGCAGCCCCCGGTAGGAGCCCATCTCGATCAGGCGCTTCACGTTCATGGTGAACTCCTTGCGGAGATCACCTTCCACCGCGCCTTCCTCTTCCAGGATCTGGCGGATGCGGTTGACTTCTTCCTCGGTCAGCTCGCTGACCTTCTTTTCGCGGTCGATGCCGGCCCGGTGCAGAATCGAGTTCGAGCGGGCCCGCCCGATCCCGTAGATGTAGGTGAGTCCGATTTCGATCCGTTTCCGGGGCGGCAGATCCACGCCGGCGAGTCGTGCCATGCTTTGTTCTCCTCAGCCTTGCCGCTGCTTATGTTTCGGGTTGGTGCAGATGACCCGCACCACGCCGTGGCGGTGGATCACCTTGCACTTGGCGCACATTTTCTTGACTGATGCTCGAACCTTCATACGCCTCTGGCCGGCCGCGCCGGCCTATCCTTTCAGCAACTCCACGATCCGGCCGCGCGTGCGGTCGTGGGCGGACAGTTCCACCCGCACCCGGTCGCCTGGGCGGACGCGGACAAAATTCTTTCCCGCTCCGGCGGCGTGCGCCAGCACCTGCTGCCGCGATTCCAGTTCCACCCGGCAGGTGGCCTGGGGCAGCAGTTCAACCACCGTCGCCACCACGCCCCGGTCCGGCTGGCCGCCGCTTTGCGTCACCACAGACTCCTCATGGCCGGGTCAGCACCCAGGGACCGTTCTCGGTGACCGCCACACAATGCTCGAAGTGCGCCGAAAACGATCCGTCCTTGGTCACCGCCGTCCAGCGGTCCTGGAGCACCCGCGCCTCGGGTCCGCCCGCGTTCACCATAGGCTCGATGGCCAGCACCATGCCGGGCTTCAGCCGCGGGTTCTCGGCCTTGGGGTCCAGGTAGTTAGGGATCTGCGGCTCTTCATGCAACTGCGTTCCGATGCCGTGCCCCACGTAGTCCCGCACCACCGAGAAACCATTCCCTTCCACGTGCCGCTGGACGGTTCCGCACACGTCCACCAGCCGCTTGCCGGGGCGCGCCTGCTGGATGGCCAGCTCCAGCGCCTCCCGGGTCACCTGCATCAGGCGCCGCACCTCGCCGTCCACGTCGCCCACCGCCACCGTGACGGCCGCGTCGCCGTAGTAACCTTCCAGCTCCAGCCCGGTGTCGATCTTCACGATGTCGCCCGGCTTGAGCACCCGGCGGCGGGAGGGCATCCCGTGCACGATCTCGTCGTTCACCGAGGTGCACAGCACGTAGGGGTACTTGGCCTTGGCCGCTTCCACGTAGTAGCCCTTGAAGGCCGGGCGCGCGCCCGCCTCGCCCATCATTCTCTGGGCGGCGTCCTCGAGGTCCCGCGTGCTGACTCCCTCCTTCACCATGCCTTCCAAGGCCCGCAGGATCTGATGCACCAGCAGCCCGCTGCGGCGCATCTTCTCCAGGTCGTTGCGGGTCTTCAATACGATCATCCCTGCCTGACCAGCTCCACGATGCGGCGGGCGATGCCGTCCGGCCCGCCGGTTGCGCCGTCCACGTCGTGGAAGCGGCGCGCTGTGTCACGGAAATAGCCCAGCAGCGGCGCGGTCTGCCGCGCGTAGGCCTGGAAGCGCTGGCGCACCACCGCTTCCTGGTCGTCCGGGCGGGTTATGAGCGGGGTCTGGTCCCGGTCGCACACCGCGCCGTTCTTGGGCGGATTGAACACCAGGTTGTAGGAGGCGCCGCAGCGCGGGCACTGCCGCCGCGCGCCGATGCGCCCGACGATGATCTCGGAATCCACCTCCAGATTCACGACCACCTGCTCGAAGCCGCGCTCGCCGAGCCACCCGCCCAGCCACTGGGCCTGCGGCAGCGTGCGCGGGTAGCCGTCCAGGATGAAACCGCCGGCGCAGTCCGGCCGCGCCAGGCGCTCCTCGACGATGCGGTTGACCAGCTCGTCCGGCACCAGCCCGCCCGAGTTCAGGATGGCCCGCACCTGGAGCCCCAGCTCGGAGCCCTGCTGGACGTGCGCCCGGAAGATGTCCCCGGTCGAGACGTGGGGCAGGCCCAGGGCGTCGGCCAGCAGCACCGCCTGGGTGCCCTTGCCGGAGCCGGGGGGACCGAACATGACGATGGCCCGCGCCATGGCTAGAACACGCTCCTGCGCCCGCGAATGCGCCCGGCGCGCGGCGTGAAGCCCTCGTAGTGCCGCATGATCAACTGCGCCTCGACCTGGTTGACCGTATCCATGGCCACGCCCACCACGATCAGCAGCGAGGTGCCGCCAAAGTAGAAGGTCACACCCAGCCCGTCCAGCAGCCAGCGCGGGAAGCTGGCGTCAATCCAGTTGCCCATCAGCGGCAGGTTCTGCAACTTGACGCCCGAGATCATGATCTCCGGAATCAGCGACAGCAGGGCCAGGTACATGCCGCCCACCACCGTGATGCGGGTGAGGATCCTGTTCATGAACTCGGCGGTGTTCTTGCCCGGGCGGATGCCGGGGACGAACCCGCCGTACTTGCGCATGTTGTCGGCCGCCTCGTTGGGGTTGAAGATGATCGAGACGTAGAAGAAGCAGAAGAACATGATGGCGGCCACGTACAGCACCACGTAGAGGGGCTCGGAGTGGCGGATGGCGGCCAGCATGGCGCTCAGCCAGGGATTGTCCTTGACCACCGGCACCATGGCCAGCGTCTGGGGAAACGTCAGAATCGAGGAGGCGAAAATCACCGGGATGACGCCCCCGGCGTTCACCTTCAGCGGCAGGTGCGTGGACTGCCCGCCCAGCACGCGCCGGCCCACCACCCGCTTGGCGTACTGCACCGGGATGCGCCGCTCGCCGCGCTCCACCAGCACGATGAAAGCCACCACCGCGATCATGATCAGAATGATGATGATCAACTGGAGCGCGTTCCACTGCCGCGTCACGAACACGTTGGTGTAGATCTGCTCGACGGCCCCCGGCAGCCCGATCACTATGCCGGCGAAAATGATCAGCGACATCCCGTTGCCGATGCCCCGCTCGGAGATCCGCTCGCCCAGCCACATGATGAAGGCCGTCCCGGTGGTCAGCGTCAGCATGGTCATCAGGATGAAGCCCAGGCCAGGGTTCAGCACGAAGCCCCCCTCGCTGGCTTGCAGCGTGGTGGCGATGCCGAACGACTGCATCAGCGACAGGCCCACCGTGAGGTAGCGGGTCCACTGGGTGATCTTGCGCCGCCCCAGCTCCCCTTCCTTCTGCAGCTTCTCCAGCGTGGGGACGACCACGGTCAGCAACTGGAGGATGATCGAGGCGGTGATGTAGGGCATGATGCCCAGGGCGAAGATGGTGAGGCGCCGGAACATGCCGCCGCTGAACAGATCCATGAAGCCGAAGACCGTCCCCGCCGCGGACGACTGGAAGAACTGCTCCAGCTTCAGCGCGTCGATGCCCGGGGTGGGAATGTGCCCGCCCAGGCGATAGATGGCCAGCAGCCCCAGGGTGAACAGGACCCGCCGGCGCAGGTCCGGGATCCGGAAGACGTTGGCTACGGCTTCGAGAAACTTGTTCATGGTCCGACTCGCTTGCCGCCTAACCCGCCGGCGCGCCGATGACTTCGACGCTGCCGCCGGCGGCCTGGATCTTCTCCTTGGCCGATACCGAGAACAGGTGCGCCCGCACGGTGATGGGACGGCTCAGCTCGCCGCCGCCCAGCACCTTGAGGCCGTCGCCCAGCTTCTTGATCACGCCCAGTTCGAGCAGTTGCTCCGGGCCGAAGCTGTCGCCCGGCAGCCTGTCGAAGCGGGCCACGTTGACCACCGCATAGCGTTTCTTGAAGATGTTGGTGAAGCCGCGCTTGGGCAGGCGGCGATGCAGGGGCATCTGCCCGCCCTCGAAACCCCGCATGCGGCGGAAACCGCTCACCGAGTGCTGGCCCTTGTGCCCCCGCCCGGAGGTCTTGCCGTGGCCCGAGCCCATGCCCCTGCCGACCCGCTTGCGGGGGCGTCTTTGCCCCGCCGGGGGCTTCAGTCCGCTCAGATTCATGCTCGCTCCCTGACCCGCACCAGGTGCGGGACCTTGGCCACCATGCCGCGGATGGAGGGCGTATCCGGCCGCTCCACCACCTGGTTGATTTTCCTCAAGCCCAGACCGCGCACCACCCGCCGCAGCTTCTCCGGCGAGCTGATGGGGCTGCGGTAGAGTTCGATCC
>VFZS01000245.1 GCA_016871095.1 Acidobacteriota bacterium | reverse complement strand
GGGCGCGCCTTGATCCAGCCCAACAGCAGCGTCTGGAACTTCACACCAGTGCAGATGAGGCCCGCTGGCACGTTACGCCTGGCGCCGCAACGCCCGCAAGTCTATGAAGACTTGGTAGCGCTAACGGGAATCGAACCCGTATTTGAGCCTTGAGAGGGCTCCGTCCTAACCGTTAGACGATAGCGCCGGTTGACACCAGCATAGCACAGCGGGGCTGCCCGGCAAGGCGGAAGGCAAAGGGCAAGAGGCAAAAGGCCACCAGCTACAGGCCACTGGCTGCCGGCAGAAGGCAGCAGAAGGCAAGAGGCAACAGGCAACAGGCAAAAGACAAAAGGCCCCGGACAACAAGCCACCAGCTACAGGCCACAGGCCGAAGCCAGAAGGCAAAAGGCAAAAGACCAAAGGCCAAAAAAAAACGGCCCCCCCTGTAACACTGGGGTACCCCCCGGCGTCCCTAAGGTAGATCCCCTTAAGTAGCGGGCGCACTCACCCTTTCACCCAACCCAAAGCGCCCGCTTCTCTCTTTTTGGGGCGCCCCGTGGGACAGGCCTTCAGCCTGTCGCGCCAGGGTCTACCACCCCAGCTCCTCGAACAGCGCCGTGCTCAAATAGCGCTCCCCGGAGTCGGGCAGGATCACCACGATAATCTTCTCGGCGAACTCCGCCTCCCGCGCCAGCCGCACCGCCACCGCCGCCGCCGCCCCGCAGGAGATCCCCGACAGAATGCCCTCCTCCCGCGCCAGCCGCCGCGCCATCTCCATGGCCTCGTCGTTGGACACCTGCTCGACCCGGTCCACCATCGCCAGGTCCAGCGTCTCCGGAATGAAACCCGCGCCGATGCCCTGGATCCTGTGCGGGCCCGGCTCGAGCGGCTCGCCGGCCAGCTTCTGCTTGATCACCGGGCTGGCTTCCGGCTCGACCGCCACCGAGAGGACGGCCTTCTTCTTCTCCTGCTTGAGGTAGCGCGAGATCCCGCTGATGGTCCCCCCCGTGCCCACGCCCGCCACCAGCACGTCGATGGCGCCTTCGGTATCCTCCCAGATCTCCGGCCCGGTGGTCTTGAAATGGATCTCGGGGTTAGCGGGGTTCGTGAACTGGTTGGGCAGGAAGTAGCGATCGGGATCCGCGGTCGCCAGCTCGTCGGCCTTGGCGATGGCCCCGCGCATGCCCTCGGAGGCCGGCGTCAGCACCAGGCTGGCCCCCAGCGCGGCCAGCACCCGCCGCCGCTCCAGCGACATGCTCTCGGGCATGGTCAGCGTAATGGGATAACCGCGCGCCGCCGCCACGAAGGCCAGCGCGATCCCGGTGTTCCCGCTGGTAGGCTCGACGATCTCCATGCCCGGACGCAGCGCGCCCCGGTCCTCCGCGTCCCAGATCATGGCCGCCCCGATGCGGCACTTCACCGAGTAGCCCGGGTTGCGTCCCTCGATCTTGGCCAGTACCGTGGCCAGCGCCCCTTCGGTGACGCGGTTGAGCTTCACCAGCGGCGTCCGCCCTATGCTTAGCGAATTATCCTTGAAGTACACTGCCCCTCCTTGACGGGAAAGGGGACAGACGGAAGTGTCCCTTGGGGACACTTCCGTCTGTCCCCAAGCGCCGGTTACACGTCGCAGATCTCAATGGCCCGGTTCAGCGACTCGATGGGGTCCTTCAGCGGGCTGTACTCGTGGGCCAGGTACCCGGTGTAGCCCGCGTCCACGATGGCCTGGGCGATGGGCCGGTAGTTCAGCTCCTGCGTCTCGTCGATCTCGTGGCGCCCCGGGTTGCCCGCCGTATGGAAGTGCCCGATGTGCTGGATGTTCTGGCGGATGGTCCGGATGATGTCGCCCTCCATGATCTGCATGTGGTAGATGTCGTACAGCAGCTTCACCCGCGGCGAGTTCACCCGCTTCATCACCTCGACGCCCCAGACCGTGTGATCGCACTGGTAGTCGGGATGGTTCACCTTGCTGTTGAGCAGCTCCATGCAGATGGTGATGCCCTTGTCCTCGGCCAGCGCCTTGACCCGGTTCAGGAACGCCGCGCAGTTCTCGATGCCCTGCTCGTCGGGCAGGCCGCGCCGGTTGCCGGACATCACGATGATGTTGGGCGCCCCGGCCGCCGCCGCCTTGATCAGCATCTCGCGGTAGGGTTTCTCGATCTCGTCGTGACGCTCCTTGCGGTTGACGCCGTCGCTGAGCGAGTGCCCGGCCGAGGGAACCATGGTCGGGACCAGGCCGTACTGCTTCAGCACCGGCCAGTCTTTTTCACCGATCAGGTCGAGGCCTTTCAGCCCCAGCCGCACGGCTGCCTGCGCCATCTCCTCGATGGTCTTGCCCTTACCGAAGCAGCCCCGCGTGGCGGACTGCTTGAGGCGGCCCTTGCGGGCGATCGGCTGCTGCGCCGCCGCGACGCCGGCCAGGCCCGCGCCGCCCGCCACTTGAAACCACGATCTGCGTGTCATCATCTCTGTTCTCCTCATACCGTGCAGATCTCGACCGCCCGCTCCAGCGCCCGCTTGGGATCGCCCGCCGGGACGAACTCGTGCACGAAGTAGCCGGTGAAGTTCAGATCCGCCACTGCCTGGGCGATGGCGCGGTAATTCAACTCCTGCGTTTCGTCGATCTCGTTGCGCCCCGGGTTGCCTCCCGTGTGGAAGTGCCCGATGTATTGGATGTTCTCGCGGATGGTTCGGATGATGTCCCCCTCCATGATCTGCATGTGGTAGATGTCGTACAGCAGCTTCACCCGCGGCGAGTTCACCCGCTTGACCACCT
Source organism: Acidobacteriota bacterium (assembly GCA_016871095.1). GTDB lineage: Bacteria > Acidobacteriota > Terriglobia > Bryobacterales > Bryobacteraceae > VFZS01. The sequence goes on along the minus strand of VFZS01000245.1, from coordinate 5,128 downwards.
CGACGGCCCACGCCGTGTGGTCGGCCTGGTAGTCCTTGTGATTCACCTTGCTGTTCAACAGCTCCAGGCAGATGGTGACGCCCTTTTCCTCGGCCAGCGCCTTCACCCGGTTCAGCCCCACGACGCAGTTCTCCAGGCCCTCCTCATCCGAGAGGCCGCGCCGGTTGCCCGAGAAGGTGATCACGTTGGGCAGACCCGCCGCGGCGGCCCTGCTGAGGTTCTCCTTCATCTGCTGCTCGATCTTGTCGTGGTTCTCCTTGCGGTTCAGCCCGTCGGCGATACCTCCGCCGCCGGAAACGATCGAGGGCACGAGCCCGTGCTTCTGCACCACCGGCCAGTCCTTCTCCCCGATCAGGTCGATGCCTTTCATGCCCAGCCGGGCGCACTCCTGCGCCAGCTCCTCGATGCTCCACTTGGCGAAGCACCAGCGGGCCACACCCTGCTTCAAGCGGCCCTGCCGTCGAGCGGACTGCGCCAGCAGTCCCGCCCCGCCCGCCGCCACCGCCGTCGTCACGAACGATCTGCGATTCATGGCTAATATGGTAGCAATGGGCTTCGCCCTGTGGATGGACGATCAGGTGGCCTGGGCGCAGGGCGTACACGAGTACCGCCCCATGGGTGTGGCGGTCATCAGCGTGACGGACCTGTTCCGCCCCCGCGATTTCCGCTTCGGTCCGGCCGCCCCGCCCCGCGGCGCCTCCGACTACGTGGGCCTGTTCGCCTCGCTGGGCGAGGTGAATGCACATCTGGCCCGCCGCCGGTCACAAGCGTCGCCAGGAAACCCCCGCCGCGCCCGATCTCCAGTCCCACCATGGATTTAGCGGCCCTTGACTGCCCCTGGCAGAGGCCGCGCCAGATCGAATTCCCGCTCCCCGCCGGTATCATCGACTAGGAACTCCACCCCAGGGGAGTTCCCCGCCGATCCATGTTGGAGCACCCCCTTCTCGATTGGCCCGCACTGCGTGAGGTGAAACTCAACCTTTGCCTCAGTCTGGGATCCCACCTGAACTGGCTGCGCGAGCCGGCGCCGTTGGGTTTCACCCTGGGTTACACGGATTGCCGCCGACTGTCCCACTGGCCGGAGAACCTCGATGTAGTGCTCCGCGCCTATGATCTGGCTGGAGAGGTGAGGACGTGGCTGGAGGCTCACCGCGCCGCGCTGGCCGACGACTTCGAAGTGTCGCTATCCCTCAGCCTGGCCGGCGAGCTGATGTGGGTCTGGCTCGATGCGCCGGGGCAGCGCGACCCCGATTTCTTCGCGGCCTACTCGGCCGTTTCGGTCGCCCTCCAGCGCGCTCTGCGCCGCTGGTTGCCTTACGCATACTTCAGCGACTCGAACCGCTACGACGTCCCCCTGGCGGCCTGGCCCTTGCTGGTCTATGCGGCCATGCCGCCGTTTCCCGGCAGAGCCAAGTACGAATTCACCTACGACATCATGGACCTGGGCGCCGCCAGCCTGATCCGCCGCTCGACGCTGCGCGAGCTTACCGCCCGGCTGACCCGCCTGCGGCCGTTTCTCATCGCGCTGGGCAAGCACAAGACCGCTCGCTTCTTCGCCCCGGACGAGGCGCCCGCCATCCTGGCCACGGTGGCGCGCCAGCCCCGGCGGTTGAACGCGCTGCTTTCCGCTGAGACCTTCTTCGTCGAGGCGCTGGTGGACCTGGGACTGCGCGGGCATGCTTTCACCGAGTCCGCCGCGCGTAACCGGGATCAGGCGCTCAGAGACCTGACGCGCTTCACCGGCCAGTTCGTGACGGCCTTCCAGCGGCGGCTGCGACGGCTCTACGCGGGCCAGGGCTTCTTCTCTTTCGGCCCGCTGCTTCTGATCGAAGCCACCCGGGCCCTGGCCACAGCGCGCGGCCGCGAGGCTCCCCTGAGCGCGCTCCTGCGCCTGACTGCCGGGGAACTCGAAAAGAGCTTCGTGAACGCCGCCTGTACGCCTGCCGGTCAAGGGTCCCCCCCCCTCGGTCAGCCGCTCCCAAATCAGAGGTAGCCCTCGCTCTTCAACAACTCCTCGCTCCTGGCGAGGAATTGCAGCGCTTGGGAGGCCAGCTCCAGCACTTCCGGCTCCTCCACCACAGGGATGAAGTCGTAGTCGCTCACCTGCCTCTTCTCGAAAGCCGTCTGGAGCCAGCGGTGGAGATCCTTGGGCAACCGCCCCGGCTTCACGAAGTGCTGAGCGAATGCCGAGATGACGGCCCGGTGACTCGAAAAGCTGTGGCCGCGAGCCCTCAGCAGCGCCTCGGCACAGTAGAACATCGCGTAGTAGAGCCGGGACACGGCTGAGTCGAGATCGCCGCACAGGCGCAAGGCCTCGGCGGACTCGACGTAGCGCCGGGCCTTCCGAAGCATGCCCTCCAGTTCTTCGCGCAGACTCACACGCGGACCCCTTCGCGGCGAATGTTCTCGAACAGCGGGCTCTTCCGCTCCTCCAGCCACTTGACCGGAACCGGGTACACCGCCACAAGAAGGTCGTGGCGCAGGCAAATGTCCGCCACCACCCCGCTGAGCCTGTCCATCTCCCGGGTCGGCTTCACCTCACCATCCAGAGCGATCAGCAGGTCCACGTCCGAATCCGCGGTGAAGTCCCCCCGCGCATAGGAGCCGTAAAGATAAAGCCCTTTCAGGCGCTCGCCGTACCGGGCGGCCAGCGCGTCCTTCAACTCCGCCATCCCTTGCTCGACCGCTCGCGGAAGGTTCATGCGCTCAGCACCTGCTTCCTGCCCTTCACAGCGGCAGGATCTCCTCACGCACCGGATCGAACTTCAGCCGCCGCTTCTGGACGTAAGCGATGTTGCCCAGGTGCGAGGCCTGCGCCGAGCGGTGCCCGATCAGCACGTCGCCGTTGGGCAGCTTGCGTGTCTCGACGCACTCCAGAAAGTTGTTGACGTGATCCAGCGTCATCAGGTCCACCGGGCCTTCGCCCGCTTCCGCCTTCACGATGACCGGCTGCGCGCCCCTTCCCGCGGGGTGGAACTCGTAGCGGTTGCGGTCGATCCACAGGCGGCCCTGGGTGCCGCAGATCTCGATGGCCGCCCCGCGGATGCCCGGCGCCAGCGTGGCCTCGAAGGTGGCCGTGAACTCGGTGGGGTACTCCAGCAGCACGTTGATGGTGTCGGGCGCGGTGCGGCCGTCCTTGTACTGGAACACGCCCCCGGCCGCCACCGCCGACACCGGGATGTCCTGGCCCATGAACATGTGCACCACGTCGATCCAGTGCGTGAACAGGTCGGTGATCTGCCCGCCCCCGAAGTCCAGGTAGGCCCGCCAGTTGAAGTACTGCTGGGGATCGTAGTCGCGCCACTTCACCGGGCCCAGGAAGCGCGCCCAGTCCAGGTTGGAGGGCCGCGTCTGGAGCGAGGCGGGCGCTCGTCGGAGGTGGTAGGTGTTGCCATGCCACCAGGTGCGGGCCAGCGTCACCTTGCCGATCTTGCCGCTGTCAATGTACTCGGCCTTGGCCTGAAGGTAGTGCCTCCCGGAGCGTTGCTGCATGCCCACCTGGCAGATACGATCGTTCACCCGGGCGGCCTTGACGATGTCAGGGCCTTCCTCGATGGTCAGGGTGAGCGGCTTCTCGACGTAGACGTCCTTGCCGGCCGCGAGGGCGTCGATCGTCTGGCGAGCGTGCCAGTGATCCGGCGTGGCGATGAGGACCGCCTGCATGTCCTTCACTTCCAGCAGCTTGCGGTACTCGGTGAAGGCCTGGGCGCGGGGCGCTTTCTGCTGGGCGCGGTCGATGTTCGCGCCGTAGATGTCCGCCACCGCCACCACCTCGACGTTGTCATTGCGCTGGAACAGGCCCATGTCGTGTAAGCCGCGCTCGCCGCAGCCGATCAACCCCAGGTTGATCCTGCGGTTGGCCCCCTGGATGCGGACGTAGGAAGCGGCCGACAGGGCGGCGGCGCCCTGGGTCGCGCCGCGCAAAAAACCCCGGCGGGTGGTGGACATGTGCGAATTATAGCGCGCCCGGAGCACTTACTAGATATGGGACCGCGCTGGTTGCTAGGCTCCGTCCTGCTGGCGTTCACTACAGCCGGCTTTCAGCCGGCCGCCGCGCCCACTGACGCGCAACTGGAGCAGGCCATCCAGGAGCGGTTCGCCCGCTCCAAGATCTCCCGCAACAACTTCCAGGTGCGCGTGCAGGGCGGGGTGGCCACCCTGACCGGCAAGACCGACGTGCTCCAGCACAAGGGCGTGGCCACTCGGCTGGCCAGGACCGCCGGCGCGCGGCAGGTGGTGAACCGCATCGAGGTCAGCGAAGCGGCCAGGAAGAAGGCCTCCGATAACCTGGCCCAGGGCCGCCGCCGCGCCCAGGTCAAGCGCGGCGAGCCGCCCCAGCCGCGCTCGGAAAGCCGCAAGCCGTAGTGGCGGGCTGAACGCCCGCCTCGGACCTCCAGCCCGGCTTCTGGCAGCCCACGGGTGGAGTCCGCTGGCAAGCTGAAGCATGCCCCACGTGGGCCGTAGGACAAGCTTCAGCTTGTCGGTCTCAGACACGTGGGCCGTAGGACAAGCTTCAGCTTGTCGGTCTCAGACCGTACCGCGGCGTTGGCACGCAGGGCATGTACTATACTCGTACCAGAGTCTAGAAACGAAGCTCTGCTTCACGGGAGGCATCAGATGTCGAGACCATGGCAGTTTCTCGCCATTCTGCTGGTTCTGGTCACGTTCGTGGTCCCGGTGGCGGGGCAGACTACGTTCGCGACCATCACCGGCACGATCACGGACCAGACCGGCGCTCCGGTCCCGGGCGCTTCCGTGGCGGCGGTTCACCGCGACAGCAACTACCGCTACACGACTGAGTCCAACGCGGTCGGCGCCTATACGCTGGGACGGTTGCTGGAGGGCAGCTACACGGTCCGCGTGACGCTGACCGGCTTCAAGGAGTTCGTCGCCAGCGACGTGCAGCTTGTCTCGCTGGACGTGCGGCGCATCGACGTCCGCCTGGAAGTGGGATCGGTGGACACGCGCATCGAGGTCACCGCCGGCGCCACGCTCATCGAGACCGAAACCGCGCGCATCTCGGACTCGAAGGCCGCCCGGCAGCTTGCCACCTTGCCGCTGAATACGCGCTCGCTGTGGAACTTCGTCGGGCTGTCTCCCGGGGTGGTGCAGGCAGGCGGCGGTTCCT
>VFZS01000244.1 GCA_016871095.1 Acidobacteriota bacterium | reverse complement strand
GCCAGCGGGTCTTCCACCCACCATGTGCTTACCCCTTGCTCCCCGCTGCTAGAATCAGTAGTAGCTACCTTCGCGGGCGCGTAGCTCAGGTGGATAGAGCATCGGCCTTCTAAGCCGAGGGTCGTGGGTTCGAGTCCCGCCGCGCCTGCCAGCCCTCCGCTGGGGGCCTCCACGCGACTAGACTGTTAGGCTAGGAGACCCGCCATGCACAACCACGCTTCACCGCCCGCGCACAGCCGCCGTTCCTTCCTTACCCAGGCCGCGGCTGCCGGGGCCGTGCTCGGCGCCAACGACCGCATCAACCTGGCGCTCATCGGGGCCCGCAACCAGGGCCGGGGCGTGGCCCGGCGCGCCATCGCCGCCGGCGCGCGCGTGCCCCTCATCTGCGACATCGACGACGCCATCTACGCCGCCGTCGCCCCGCAACTGGAAGGACCCCAGGGCGCCAAGCCGGACTACGTCAAGGACTACCGGCGCGTGCTCGACGACAAGCGCATCGACGCCGTCATCATCGCCACGCCCGACCACTGGCACACCCACATGTCGCTGCTGGCCATGCAGGCGGGCAAGGACGTCTTCATCGAGAAGCCCCTCTCGCAGACCATCCGGGAAGGCCAGCTCATCCGTGATGCGGCCCGCAAGCACCGGCGCGTCGTGCAGGTCGGCACCATGCGGCGCAGCGGCGAGCACTTCCACGAGGCCGCCCGCTACGCCGGCTCCGGCAAGCTGGGCAAGCTGTGCCTGGTCCGGGCGTGGATGTGCCAAGTCCGCAAGTCCATCGGGAACCCGCCGGATAGCCAGCCGCCCGCCGGCGCGGACTACGACATGTGGCTCGGGCCCGCGCCCAAACGCCCCTTCAACACCAACCGCTTCCACTACAACTGGCGCTTCTTCTGGGACTACGGCAACAGCGAGCTGGGCAACCAGGGCGTGCACATGCTGGATGTGGCCCTCATGGGCATCCAGGAACTGCTGGGTAAGGAGCGCTCGCTCCCCACCCAGGTCTCCGGCCAGGGCGGCATCTACTGGCTGGACGACGCCAAGGAGGTCCCCGACACGCAGGTGATCACTTACGACTACGGCAAGTTCATGCTGGTCTGGGAGCTGCACAGCTTCGCCAACCATCGCCCCATCGAGGGCGCCGCCGCCGGCACGGCCTTCTGCGGCACGGAAGGCACGCTGATCGTGGACGGCTCCGGATGGCGGGTTTTCGGCCTCAACAAGGACATCGTGGCCTCCGGCAAGTCCAGTCCGCTCACCCACGAACAGAACTTCCTGGAGTGCATGCGCAGCCGCGGCCTGCCCAACGCCGACGTCGAGATCGGGCGGCTCAGCACCACGCTGTGCCACCTCGGCAACATCGCCTGCCACCTGCGGCGCGACCTGAAGTTCAACCCCCAGACCGAAGCCTTCGGCGACGACCGCCAGGCCAACGCGCTGCTGGAGAAGACCTACCGCAAGGGCTTCGAGCTGCCCAGGGTGTAGCGCGCCGGCGCCCGGCTCGGCTGGAGTCGCCGAGCCGCGACCGCGAGGGAGCGGTTGCGTAAGCACTTCCTTAGCCGTGCAGGATGTGCTAGAATCTGATTAGTCAGACTAGTCGAAGCTCATATGCGAACTCGCCCCACTCCCCCCGCTGACCGCGCCTGGCAGCTCCAGGAGGCCAAGGCCCGGTTTAGTGAACTCTTCCGCCGGGCGCGCACCCAAGGACCCCAGCGCGTCACGCGGCACGGTCAGGAGGCGGTGGTGGTCGTGGCCGCCGAGGAGTACGGCCGGCTGACGGCTCGGCCCAGGCAGCCCGGCAGCCTGACGGAGTTCTTCGCGCGCTCACCGCTGCGCGGCTCCGGGATCGATCTCAAGCGGCGCCCCGACTACGGCCGTCCGGTGGAATTATGAGCGGCTTCTTGCTCGACACCAACGTAATCTCGGAATTGATCAAGGCCCGGCCGGAACCGGGACTGCTGCGCTGGATTGAGCAGACCGACGAGCACGTGCTCTACCTCAGCGTCCTTACGCTGGGTGAGATTCGAAAGGGCATAGCCGCCCTGCCCAGCTCGGCCCGGCGGGCCCGCATCGAGACCTGGCTTGAAACCGGCTTGCGCCCCCGCTTCGCCGGCCGCATCCTGCCGGTGGACGAGGCCGTGGCTGACCGCTGGGGCTGGCTCACCGCCAGGGCTCTCAAGGCCGGCTTCCCGCTTCCAGTGATCGATGGCCTGCTCGCCGCCACGGCCCTGCACCGCAATCTCACCTTCGTCACCCGGGACACGCGCAGCGTTGCAGCCACCGGAGTGCCCTTGCTTAACCCCTGGCAGCCCTGAGTGCAGTATCCTGCTCTCGTGCGCTGCCTCGCAAACGCCTCGACACCAGGAGTGGTCGCGTGAGGTTCGGGCAGACACTGCTGCTAGCGGCGGTGTGCGCATGCGCCGCTGAAGCCCCGCGCCGCGCTCTCATCCTCTGGCAAGAACATCCCACCGTCGCTGAAGCCAACAACCAGCAGAGTTACCGCGCGGTGCTGGAGCTGCTGGGATACGCGACGGACATCCTGAAGACCTCGCAGTTCCGCCAGCCGCCCGCCGATGCGAGCGTAATCCTGGTAGTGTCCGGCGGCGCGGGCGCGCGGCTGAGCGCCACTCAACAGGAGCACATCGCGCGGCGCCTCGCCGCGGGCGGCTCGGTGATAGCCGACCGCCGCCAGGACTGGCTCGTGCAGTTGGGCTTCCGCTTTCCCGGCCGCACCATCTCGGTGGGAACCGTATCCGACCCGGCCCATCCCGAACCGAAGCTCGAATGGCGGGGCCGCGATCCGGTCGAGGCGTTCACCCCGCCGGAAGGCGCGCGCACCCTCATGCTGGACGCCGAGAGCGGCCAGCCGCTGGCGGTGGCGGGCCGGCGCGGCGCAGGGCGCTATTTGTATCTCGCCGCCCCGCTCGATCCGCACACGCCTTACGGAACCAGCCACTACCCGCACCTGCCGCACTATATGCGTGAAGTATTCGGCCTCGGCCCGCCGCGGCAAGGCGTCGGGCTGGAGGCCTATTTCGATCCCGCCTTCCGCGCGGGCGTGGCTCCCGAACAGCTCGCCGCATGGTGGCAGCAGTGGGGCCTGCGCGTAATCTACGCTGCGGCCTGGCAGGAGCCTTTCCCCTTCGACCGCCTGTTGCGCGCCTGTCATCAGCGCGGCATCCGGGTGTACGCCTGGTTCGCCTTCCCCTTCGTCACCCGCAAGTTCTGGGACGAGCACCCCGAGTGGCGCGAGCGCACTGCCACCGGCGCCGACGGCCACATCGGCTGGCGCTACCCGATGAACTTCGAGGACCCCGACTGCTTCCGCGCCGCCATGACTTGGGCCCGAGCCGTGCTGAAGGCCCACTCCTGGGACGGGGTGAACATCACCGAATTGAACTACGATGCGGACTTCCTGGACTACCTCCGCGCGGACCGCTTCGGGCCCATGAACGACGAGGTCCGGCAGGCGTTCCGCAGGCGGGCGGGCTTTGACCCGGTGCAGTTATTCCAGGCGGGCACGCCGTACTATCACGGCCGCAATCCCGGGGCGCTGAGGCGCTTTCTGCGCTTCCGCGAGGACATCGTGTTGGGCTGGCACCGGCGCGTGCTGGAGGAACTGACGCCACGTGGGACAAGCTTCAGCTTGTCCGGCTTCGAGGTCATCGTCACTGTGCTCGACAGCCTGCACGGCGACTACGTCCGCCCGGCGCTGGGCGTGGACGCGCGCCGCATCGCCGGCCTGATGCGCCGCTTCCCCTTCACGCTCCAGGTGGAAGACCCCGCGCACTTCTGGGCCGCTCCGCCCGACCGCTATCTGCGCTTCGCCCGCGCCTATCGCAAGCTCGTGCGGGATCCGCGGCGGCTGATGTTCGACGTCAACATCGTCCCCGACCGCGATGTCGCCCACACCGCGCTCCCTTCCGCCACCGCCACCGGCATCGAGCTGATGCACACCCTCGCCGCCGCGGCCGCCTACTCCCCCCGCGTGGCCATCTACTCGGAGCACACCGTGGCGCCGCACGATTGGATACTCTTAAAGACGGTTGGCGCATGCCGCGAGTGCCCAAAGTGATCGGCTGGCCCCTCCTGGGGGCCTTCAGCTACGGCACGATGTACTTCCTGGTGCAGCGCTCCATCTACTTCCCCTTCAAGCACCCGCAAGGGTTCTGGCAGTTGCAGGGACAAGTGGGCGCCCAGGACGTCTGGCTGCGCACCGAAGACGGCGTGCGCCTGCACGCCTGGTGGATCGCGCCGGCGGGCGCGCAGGTGGCCACGCTGTTCCTGCACGGCAACGCCGGCAACGTCACGCATCGCGGGATGCACATCCAGGCGATCACCGCGGCGGGCTCGGCGCTGCTGCTCGTGGACTACCGCGGCTACGGGCGCAGCGCGGGCCGGCCCACCGAACGGGGCCTCTACGCCGACGCCGAGGCGGCCTACCAGCACCTTATCTCGACCAACTGGCGGCCCGAGCAGATCGTGCTGCACGGCGAGTCGCTGGGTTCGGCCGTGGCGGTGGACCTGGCGGCGCGGCGTCCCTGCGGCGGCCTGGTGCTCGAGGCGCCCTTCACCTCCACGCGCGACGTGGCCGCCCGCGTCCTCCCCGTGCTCGGTCCGCTGCTCATCTGGAGCTACAACTCGAAGGCGAAGATCACGCTGGTGCGCGCTCCGCTGCTCATCATGCACGGCGACCGCGACGAGGTGATCCCCTTCGATCTGGGCCGCGCCCTGTTCGAGGCCGCCCGCGAACCCAAGGCCTTCTGGGCCGTCCCGGGCGCTACTCACAACGACATCGTCTCCGTGGGCGGTCCGGCCTACCACCGCAAGCTGCGAGCTTTCTATCAGGGATTACGGAGACCCACATGAATACCCGGCGAGATTTCCTCTCCACTTTGGCAAGCGCGCCCGCGCTGCTGGCCGCGCCGCGGCGCCCCAACATCCTGTTTGTCATCTCGGATGACCAGAGCTGGCTGCACACTTCCGCCGCGGGCGACCGCGTGGTGAAGACCCCCGCTTTCGACCGCGTCGCGCAAGCCGGCGTGCTGTTCTCGAACGCCATCTCCAACTCGCCCGGCTGCGCCCCCTCCCGCGCCGCCATCCTCACCGGACGCCCGCACTGGCAGCTCGAAGAGGCGGGCACTCACGCCAGTTACTTCCCCACTAGGTTCCAGGTGTATCCCGATCTGCTGCGCGCCGCCGGCTACCACGTCGGGCTGACCGGCAAGGGCGCCGGCCCCTGCAACTTCAAGGACGCTGGCTGGAAACACAACCCCGCCGGCCCGGCCTGGCAGCGGCGCCGCTTCGACAACGTCCCCCAGGGCATCAGCCCCGAGGACTACGCCGCCAACTTCGACGATTTCCTCAAGGACCGCCCCACGGGCCAGCCCTTCTGCTTCTGGTTCGGCTCTCACGAGCCCCACCGCGCCTACCTCAAGGGCGCCGGAGTTAAATCCGGCAAGCGCCTCGCCGACGTTACCGTGCCGCCCTTTCTGCCGGACTGCGAGGAAGTGCGCAGCGACATCCTGGACTACTACACCGAGATCGAGCACTTCGACCGCCAGCTCGGCCAGGTTCTCGACCGCCTCGCGCAAGCCGGCGAGCTGGCGAACACCCTGGTCGTGGTCACCGCCGACAACGGCATGTCCTTCCCCCACTCGAAGGCCAACCTCTATGAGTACGGCATCCACCTGCCCCTGGCCGTGGCCTGGCCGGCGCGCTTCCAGGGCCCTCGCAGGGTCGAGGACCTCGTCAGCTTCCTGGATTTCGCCCCCACCTTCCTGGAAGCCGCGGGCGTTAAGGTCCCCGCGGTGATGACCGGACGGAGCCTGCTCCCCGTCCTGGACTCGAATCGCTCCGGGCGCGTCGATGCGCAACGCATAGCGGCATACTCCGGCCGCGAGCGCCACTCCCACGCCCGGCGCGACAACCTGGGCTATCCCTGCCGCGCGCTGCGCACCCCGGAGTATCTTTACATCCGCAACTTCGCCCCCGACCGCTGGCCCGCCGGAGACCCCGAGGGCTTCCACGACATCGACGACGGCCCTTCCAAGCAGTATGTCCTCGCCCAGCGCCAGCGGCCCGAGGTGCGCCGCTTCTTCGAGCTGGCCTGCGCCCGCCGCCCGGGCGAGGAGCTGTTCGACATCCGCCAGGATCCGGGCTGCGTGAACAACCTGGCGGGCTCGGCCGCGCGCGCCGCCGTCAAACAGAGCCTGGCCGCCGAATTCGACCGCACCCTCACCGCGCTCAAAGACCCGCGCCTGCTCGGGAGCGGCGACATCTTCGAGAGTTATCCGCGCCACTCGCCCATGCGCCCCGAGCTGGGAGGCTTCGCCGAGCAGGGCCAGTACAATTTCGCCTTCAGGCGTAACCAGGAGTGAATCTTGAAACAGCCCGTCCTTAGAGCAGTCCTGACCGATCTGCATTTCTGGGTGCCCGTGGTAGTGCTGGTTCTGGGAACCGCGCTGCTGGCGGTGATGCGGTGATATCATGAGCGCCAATCTGGAAACGACCACCGGTCTTTCGACCCGTTCCCTGCACCAACTGGGCGTGGCCAGCGGCCTGGCCGCCGGCGCCTGGCTGGGGGCCGCCGAGGCGCCCACCAAACTGGTGATGGTGGGCTTCTCCCCGTTCGTCATCTCGCTGGGCATGGTGGCCGGCGTGTTTGTGGCCCGCTGGACCGTGCCTACACTGCTCAAGGGCACCGGCTATGTCCTGGCGGACTTGCGGGAAAGGGCGCACCTGGTGCCCTGGGCCGTTCTGGCCGGAATGATCTGGGCCGTGGCCAATACCCTGACCGTCTTTGCCATTCGCAACGTCGGGCTGTCGATCGCCTTCCCGCTGTGGAACACCAACAGCGTGGTAGGGCTGTTCTGGGGCTGGCTTCTCTTCGGCGAGCTGCGCGGCGCGGGCGGGCGGCAGTGGGCCAAGGTGCTGGGCGGAGCGCTGGCCATCATGAGCGGAGCGTGCCTGCTCGCTTACGCCACCTCGCACCAGGCCGCTGTCGAAGGGCGGAGCGCCGCCCTAGGCGTTCTGGCCGCGCTGGGCGCTGGCGTACTGTGGGGCACCATGTACATCCCGTACCGGAAAGCGTACATCAGCGGCATGAATCCGCTGTCGTTCGTCACCGTGTTCACTTTCGGCGAGCTGGGCACGGCTTTCGCTCTGGCCGCGGCCTTCCACGGCGGAGTGGGCGGCCTGATGCTCGAGCTGGGCAGAGCGCGCCCGGTCCTGTTCTGGCTGTTTCTGGGCGGCTTCTGCTGGGTGCTGGGCGACCTGTTTCAGCAGTACGCGGCCAAGTACGTCGGTATCGGGCGCGGGGTTCCGCTGTCCAACACCAACCAGCTCTGGGGACTGGCCTGGGGCGCGCTGGTGTTTGGCGAGATGGCGCAACTGGGCCCCACCGGCCAGGTCCTGGTGATCGTGGGATCGCTGGTGATGATCGGCGGCGCCACGGCCATCAGCTTCGCCGAAGCGCCGGAGTCCGAGCAGACTTCCTGGCGGAAGGCCATGAACCGCGAGTGCCATCGCTATGGGCTGGAACCTGCCCGGGTGGCGGCGATTCTACAGGGAGACGATCCGCTGGCCCGGGAGACTCCCCCCCGTCGCAAGTGGGAACTGCTGGTGCCGGCCCTCGCCGTGGCCGCGTTCGTGTGGCTGGCCATGGGCGCCGAGCGTCAGCCTCTCGAAGTCAGTTTGCCCTGGATGGCCGTTCTGAGTCTTGCCAGCCTGGTGATCCTGCTCGCCTGCGGCGCCCTGCTCTGGAAGCGCACCCGCTTCTCGTAACCACCCGCTGAATCCGGCTCTTCGATCGGGTCGGGTGACCGGGATTGCGCCCGGCCACCCTCCCACACCACCGGACGTGCGGTTTTCCGCATCCGGCGGTTGA
>VFZS01000243.1 GCA_016871095.1 Acidobacteriota bacterium | reverse complement strand
TGAACAGCTCGCCGGGGGTGCCGTCGTCGTACAGCCCCACGGTGATATAGCCCTCATGGCCGGCGATGGAGAACTTGTGGGTGATGGAGGTGCGCTCGTCGGGGAGCTTGCGGCGCACCGGGCGGTAAACGATCTTCTCGGCGGCGGGCGCAGCGGCGCGCTTCTCGGCGCGGCCATCGCCGGCTGAAAGCGGCTGGACGCGCTTGCTTCCGTCGCGGTAGATGGCCACGGCCTTCAGGCCCAGGCGCCAGCTCTCGATGTACGCGTTCATGATGTCATCGACGCCGGATTCCTCAGGCATGTTGATGGTTTTCGAGATGGCGCCGGAGAGGAAGGGCTGAACGGCGGACATCATGCGGATGTGGCCCAGGTGGTGGATGGAGCGGGCGCCGTTGACCGGGCGCAGCGAGCAGTCGAAGACGGGCAGGTGCTCGGGCTTGAGGTGGGGCGCGCCCTCGATGGTGCCGGTGGCGTCGATGTGGGCCACCATCTGCTCGGTCTGCTCGGGGGTGTAGCCCAGGCGGATGAGCGCCTGGGGCACGGTGTTGTTGACGATCTTGATGACGCCGCCGCCGACGAGCTTCTTGAGCTTGACCAGCGCCAGGTCAGGCTCGATGCCGGTAGTGTCGCAGTCCATCATGAACCCGATGGTGCCGGTGGGAGCCAGCAGCGAGACCTGGGCGTTACGGTAGCCGGTGCGGCGGCCCAACTCATAGGCCTCGCCCCAGCAGGTGTGCGCGCCTTCCAGCAGGGCGGGGGGGACGTGGCGCGCGTGGATGCGGCTGAGCGAGCCGCGGTGCATGCGGATGACCTCGACGAACGGCTCCGCGTTGGGCGCATACTCTGGGAAGGTCCCCACGGCCTCGGCGATGCGCGCGCTCATCAGGTAGGCTTCGCCGGTCATCAGGGCGGTTACGGCGGCGGCGTAGTCACGCCCCTGGTCGCTGTCGTAGGGCAGCCCCAGCGACATCAGCAGGGCCCCCAGGTTGGCGTAGCCCAGGCCCAGGGCGCGGAAGTTGTGCGAATTGGCGGCGATCTTCGCCGTGGGGTAGCTGGCGCTGTCCACGATGATTTCCTGCGCCAGGATCATGATATCGACAGCGCGGCGGAAAGCCTCGACCTGGAACTGGCCATCCGGGCCGAGGAACTTCAACAGGTTCAGCGAGCTCAGGTTGCAGGCCGAGTCGTCCAGGAACATGTACTCGGAGCAAGGATTGGAGGCGTTGATGCGGCCGGAGGTCTTGCAAGGGTGCCAGCGGTTGACGGTGGTGTCGAACTGCATGCCAGGGTCGCCGCACTGGTGGGTGGCCTGGGCGATGTGCCGGAGCATCTCGCGGGCCTTGAGGCGCTTGACGGGCTGCCCGGTGAGCACGGCGCGGGTCCACCACTCGCCGTCGGAGAGGGCCGCCTGCATGAACTCGTCGGTGGCGCGCACGGAATTGTTGGCGTTCTGGAAGAAGATCGAGCTGTAAGCTTCGCCATCCAGCGAAGGATCGTAGCCGGCGTCAACCAGGGTGTGGGCCTTCTTTTCTTCCTTGGCCTTGCACCAGATGAAGGCTTCGATGTCGGGATGATCGACATTGAGGATGACCATCTTGGCGGCGCGGCGGGTCTTGCCGCCGCTCTTGATGACGCCGGCGAAGGCGTCGAAGCCCTTCATGAAACTCAGCGGGCCGGAGGCGCGACCGCCGCCGGAGAGCACGGCATTCTCCTCGCGCAGGCTGGAGAGATTGGTGCCGGTGCCGGAACCCCATTTGAAGAGCATGCCCTCCGTCTTGGTCAGCTCGAGGATCGACTCCAGTGAGTCGCGCACCGAGTTGATGAAGCAGGCCGAGCACTGGGGCCGGCTCTGGCCGGGCTCGAGCTTGCAGATCGAGCTGGAGGCCGAGTCGTAATAGAAACCGTAGCCTCGGCTCTCGGCCACGCCCACGTTAAACCAGACCGGGGAGTTGAAGCTGGCCTTCTGGGTCAGGGCAAGGTGGGCCAGCTCGTCGCGGAAGTTGACGGCGTCCTGGCGGGTCTTGAAGTACCCGCCAGCCAGACCCCACTGAGCGACGGTCTCGGCGACCCGGCGAACCAGTTGGGCCACGCTGGTTTCGCGCTCCGGGGATCCCTGGGGGCCGTGGAAGTATTTGCTGGCGACGATGTTGGTGGCGGTCTGAGACCAGTCGGCGGGAACTTCGACATCGCGCTGCTCGAACATGATCTCGCCCTTGTCGGTGGCGATGGAGGCGCAGCGGATCTCCCATTGGACCTCGTCGTATGGGGTGCGGTCCGCCGGCAACCGGGCGGTGAAAAAGCGCGGGAACGACAACCCGCCGGGGGAGGGTTTGGGTCTCGACTCGGGGAGGGAGGGAGTCGAGACGGCGCCGGTTTGACTCATACGCATAGCTCCTCGGGTTAACAGCCGGAAAGAAAGCCCGCTCTGCAAGGATGCCCCAATATATAGTGTCCCGTCAAGGAGAATATCTATATACGGTGCTTTACTTTACGGACTCGGGTTTTCGGCTGTCACCCTCCATACAGCCATTCTCGCCGATCCGGTTCTCCCTCAGGGACACGCCGGGGGCGGCGGCGATGCATCCGATGCGCATGCGGCAGCCGGCTATCTCATTGTTTTCAATGAGGTTATCCTTCGTGATGGCGGGCCGCTCCGCCCGCTGGCCCAGGTAGATGCCGCTGGAGAGCAATTCAGGCTCGTCCGGCCAGAAGAGGCACCCCGGACGGCTGGGCTCGCAACGGGCCTGGTTGAGGTCCAGCAGCCGATTGCCCACGATGCGGTGGCGGCTGCCGATGACGAAGATGCCCCCGTAGACCGCACCCTCGATGTGGTTGCCGCTGATGGTGATCTCCTCGGACTGCATGTCCGGGTTGGTGTTGTTCAACACGATGCCGAAGTGGCCGTGGGGATACTCCTGGCGGGGCCGCCGGTTGATGCAGGTGTTGGAGAGGACCTCGCCGTGGTGGAAGCCGTCCAGGTCGATGCACTTGCCGTTGACTTCCTCGAAACGGTTGTGGGCGTAAACGCTGCGGTCGGTGTTGCCGGCGGTGTCAATGGCCACGGGCGTGGCGTTGGGATCCACGTCGGCGAGAGGGTAGCCGATGCGCGTGCCGCGGTTGCGCTCGACGCGGACGCGGGTGGCGTGGCCGACCTGGATGGCGTCGCGCGCCAGCTCCTGGAAGCGGTTGCCCGCGATGAGACCATCGCTGTTGCGTGGAGAGGTGTAGCGCGAGTGCGTCCAGACTCCGTTGCCGCGGATACGCCGGAAGACCGAGTCGCGCACCTCGAAATCCGCCGTGCCATCCTCGAACAGGATGCCGCCGGTGGTGTTGTTGCGGCCTTGGGCGTCGCGCGAACCGCAGTCCTCGAGGTGCAGACGCCGTATGCGGACAGTTCGGCAGCGGGTGATCAGTACCGCAAGGTTGGTCACATTGACCAGCTTCACGTCCTCGATCGTAGGGGCTTCGGAGTCCTCGGCCAGGATGCCGTTGTTGGGATAGAAGCGTGCGAAGGTCAAGTCGTGGGGCGGCAGCCCGAGGGGTTTCTCCAGGGCGGCGCGGTTGCCGTCGATGGTGAAGCCAGCGAGTCGCACTCGCGCCGTCCTGCGAAGGCTGAGCACGGCGCGGCCTTGAAAGCCGGCGGCGGCGCGCAGGACGGTGCCTTCGGGAGCGCCGCGGATCTCCAGGTCGTGCGCGCCCTCGGGCAGAACCAACTCCCGGGTGATTTCAATGACGCCGGCAGGCAGAGTGACCAACCCTGAGGCGCGTTGCAGCAAGGCGCGGAGGGCGGCCTCGTCCGGCGGCGGGCTGAGGAGGAGAGCGAGCCAGAGCACTCAGGCCACCTCGACGGTGATGGGCGCGAAGCAGCGCGTGCCGACAGAGAGTTCAAGCTGGTGCGAGCCCGGCCCCACGGCCTCCGGCAGCCTGAGGTTGACCTCGAAGCGCGGGGGAACTGGGTCCACACAAAAGAAGTCGGCATCCGGGATGCGAATGCCGTCGATGAAGGCGCGCAGTTGGCTGGGGGTGGCCATCTCCTCGACGCCGACCTTCACCGAGCGGCTGGTGATGCGCGTGCCGGAGAGCAGGTCGATGCCGTCGGTGACTGAGACGATGCGGGGAACGAGCGGCCCCGGCGGGATGACGCGGAGGGTGGCGGGAGGGGCGAGGGGCCGTCCCAGCCAAAAGACCTCGACGGCCTGGAGGCCGCTGTACAGGCCATCCGGAAGGCCGGTGTTCAACTGCTGGAGGCCGTCGGGTTCGGGCGGGCCGAGGTGCTGGAGCGCCCCGGGCACGCCGCCGACGCGGACTTCCAGGTGATTGAGGTCGCAGTCGGGCGACAGCCCTTCCAGCCACAACGAAACGGAGGCAAAGCGGCCGCGGCTGGGGGCGACCGGCTCGGAGCTATGGGCGTTGGTGATCCTGCGTATGCGGGCGCGGGTTTCGGGGCGGCGCTCGATCAGGCGCTGCCGCCAGCCTTGGGGCTGCTTGCGGAAGGTGATCCACATGTACTGGGTAAGCGCGCCCTCCAGAGCCAGCAACTGGAAGTCGTGGTCGCGAGCGAAGGCGGCGATGTCGTCCGCGGGGATGCGCACGCCGCTCCAGGTGTCGTAGCGGCCCACGGTTTCCGGCAGACCGTTGACCTGGAAGCGCAGGATGGCGCCCTCCCGCATCACCCGGCGGGCTTCGCGGAGGTACTGGAACACCACCTCGCGGCTGGGGATGTGCTGGAAGACGGCGTAGGAGTAGACCAGATCGAAGAAACCGTCGGAGAACATGGCCAAATCGGCGCCGCTGGTCAGGTGGACGTGGGCGTTGGGCACGCCGCGCAGGTTCCCGGTGGCGCGGCGGAGCATCTCGTCGGAGACATCGACGCCGTGGAGCTCGGTGAAGCGCGGCGCCAGGGGACGCATGAGGCGGCCGAGGCCACAGCCGATTTCAAGGGCGCGGAGACCGCTCGCTGACGCTCGCGGCTCGGTCAGGGCAGTATCCGAGCCGCGACCGTGAGGGAGCGGTCCCAAACGCTTCAACTCACGCGCCAGGCCCTCGGCCAGCTCGACGCCGGTGGCGAAGAACTCCTCTTCGGACTGCTCGCGGCGGCCGAAGGCCACGTAGTAGCTGGCGTCCTCGAGCGCGCGGCGGTTCCAGTCTTCCCGCATGCGCTCGCAGACGTCATGATCCGGCATTTTCTGCTATTCTACCGAGCCGGAGAGGGAGGATCGCATGTTGAGTCGCCGGTTGCTGATGAGTGGATGGTGGTTGGCGGTGTGCGGCGGGCTGCTGACGGGGCAGCCGCTGCCGGGAACGCAGCCGCTGGTGATGGATGGCGATCTGGCGGCGCAGATGGTGGAGGGGATCCACCGGTACCTGGATCGGGAGCTCGCGAGGAATGGAAACAGACCTGGAGGTCTATTCCACTTGCGGCGAATCATCGGGGCGGTGGATGCGCGGGTGGACTTCGAGGCGCCGGCGCTGGTGGCGCGGCTGGGCGGCACGGCCCAGGTGGCGGAGGGCCACGGCTACCGGGTGTACGCCGTGCGCTGGCCGGTGCTGGAAGGTGTGGAGGCTGAGGGGCTGCTGCTGGAACCGAAGGGCACGCCGGTGGCGCGGGTGGTGGCGCTCGGGGACGCCGACTGGACGCCGGAGATGCTGGCCGGGCTGGCGCCCGGCGCGCCGGCGGAACTGCAATTCGCGCGGCAGCTTGCCGCGAGCGGCTGCCTGGTTCTGGCGCCGGTCCTGATCGACCGTAGCGACACGTTCTCGGCCAACCCGCGGATCGGGCGCTTCACCAACCAGCCGCACCGCGAGTTCATCTACCGCATGGCCTACGAGATGGGTCGGCACATCATCGGCTACGAGGTGCAGAAAGTGATGGCGGCGGTGGACTGGTTCGCGCGCAGCCAGCCGCGGCGGCCCATCGGCGTGGCGGGGTACGGGGAAGGGGGACTGGTCGCGCTGCACAGCGCGGCGCTGGATGCGCGCATCGAGGCAACGCTGGTGAGCGGCTACTTCCGGTCGCGGCGGGGAGTCTGGGAGGAGCCGATCTACCGCAACGTGTGGGGCCTGCTGAAAGGCTTCGGCGATGCGGAGCTGGCGCGGCTGGTGGCGCCGCGCGGGCTGGTGATCGAAGCCTCGCGGCACCCGGAGGTGGCGGGGCCGCCTCCGGAGCGGGAGCGGCGCCGTGGCGCCGCGCCTGGCCTCATCACCACTCCGGAGTTCGCGGAAGTGCGCGCGGAGTGTGCGCGGGCCGGGACGAAACCAGTGCTGGTCGAAAACGGAGGGGCACGTGAATTGCTTCGGGTGCTGGGGGTCACGATGCGCACTGCCGCGCCGCAGGCGACACCGCCTGCGCCAGGAAAGGAACCGCCTGTCCAGCGGATGCAGCGGCAGGTTGAGCAACTGGTCGATCACACCCAGCGGCTGGTGCGGGCATCCGAGGCTGCGAGGCGCGAGTTCTGGGCTCAGGTGGATGCCACTTCGCTTGATAGATGGCGACAGACGGTCGAGCCGTGCCGGCGGCGGCTGTGGGAAGAAGTCATCGGCCGGCTGCCGGATCCCTCCGAGCCGCTGGCGGCGCGCACGCGGCGGGCCTATGACGAGGCGGCCTGGACGGGGTATGAGGTCGTGCTGCCGGTTTGGCCGGAGGTATATGCCTACGGAATCCTGCTGGTCCCCAAGGACTTGAAGCCGGGCGAGCGCCGGCCCGTGGTGGTGTGCCAGCACGGTCTGGAGGGGCGTCCGCAGGACACCATCGAGGCGAAGGGGGAGAAGGCGTACGCGCGCTTCGCCGCGCGGCTGGCGGAGGCCGGATACGTGGTGTACTCGCCGCAGAACCCCTACATCGGGCGCGACCGCTTCCGCCAGATCCAGCGCAAGGCCAACCCGCTGGAGCTTTCGCTGTTTTCCTTCATCGTGGGACAACACCAGCGGACGCTGGAGTGGCTGGCCAGCCTGCCGTTCGTGGATGCGCAGCGCATCGGCTTCTACGGGCTGTCCTATGGAGGCAAGACGGCGGTGCGAGTGCCGCCTCTGCTTCCGGGATACGCCCTGTCGATCTGCTCGGCGGACTTCAATGAGTGGATCCGCAAGAACACCTCGGTGGACGAACCCTTCAGCTACATGTACACCGGAGAATACGAGATGCCTGAGTTCAACCTGGGCAACACCTTCAACTACGCCGAGTTGGCCGCCTTGATGGTCCCAAGACCGTTCATGGTGGAACGGGGGCACCGGGACGGCGTGGGGATCGACGAGTGGGTGGCCTACGAGTACGCCAAGGTGCGACGGCTGTACACTTTCCTCGGGGTCGGCGAGCGCACCACCATCGAGTTCTTCAACGGCCCGCACCGCATTCACGGCGTGGGGACCTTCGAGTTCCTTCGCCGGTGGCTGGAGTGGCGGTAGCGGGCTGAGGCGCTCAGGGCACGATCCAGGAGCCCCTGGTTTGCCAGCCGGTGGCGAGGCCGCCATTGTCCTGAGTCTGCATGTAGATGTTCTTGGCCCCGGCGAAGGCGGGCTTGAAGCTGAGGGCCAGGTTGAGGGTCAGGTTGACGCCCGAGCCGCTGACGGAGGAGGCTGCCCCGCTCACCGCGCACTGGCTGTTCTCGACGGTTCCCGCGCTGCCCGGAGTCAGGGGCCCCAGCCAGCCGTTGTAGGTATCGTTTTGCAGCCATAACTGGTTGACCGCGCGGTTGTAGTGCAAAAAGCAACTGCTGGCGCCGCTGTTGGTGGCGTTGATGATCATCTGCACCCAGGGCAGGTCGGTGTAGCCATTGGGGTCGGAGAAGAGGAAGCTGAAGGTCTGGGCGGAGCCGCTGCCGGAGCTGGGGCTGACGGAGACGGCCGAGGGCGGCTCGTTGCCGCCGGCGGTGGCGGTCCAGGCGCCCTTGGTTTGCCAGCCGGTGGCCAGT
>VFZS01000242.1 GCA_016871095.1 Acidobacteriota bacterium | reverse complement strand
GATGCGGCCCAGCACGCCGTCCTCGATCACCTTCTTGGCCTGGAACATGGCCGGCGAGCTGCGCCGGTGCATGCCCACCTGCACGATGTGCTTGGTTTTCCGCACCGCCGCCACCATCCGCGCGCTCTCCTCCAGCGAATGCGACATGGGCTTTTCCAGGAACACGTCCTGGCCGGCGGCCAGCGCCTCCAGCAGTTGCGGGCAGTGATGGTGGTCCGGCGTGGCGATGATGACAAAGTCGCTCCCCTGCTGCTCCAGCAGCTCCCTCGAATCCACGTATCCCTTGGCGCCCGGAGAGTCCTTCAAGCCGAGTTGCAGGTTGGGCTCGTAAACGTCACACACCGCCACGCACTGCGCGCCGTTCTTCTGGCACAGGCGGCTGACGAATCGCCCGCGATTCCCGCTCCCGATCAGCCCGTAGGCCGGCCGGTCGTTGGCCCCGCGCGCTGCCGCGGGCAGGATCAGCGGCGCCGCCTTCAGGAACTCTCTTCTCGCGGTCTTCATGTTGACCTCTCAAGCCGGCACAAACTGCCGCAGGTAGCGCAGCGCCACCCGGAGTCCCGCCTTGAACTCCTCGGGGAAGTCGTCGCCCGGGTACGGGAAGCCGTAGAAGCTGTCCTCGTGCTCGATGTTCATGGGGCCCTCATAGCCTTTTTCCATGAGCACCGTGAAGAACGCCGGCCAGTCCACCGCGCCCATGCCCGGCAGCCGGAAGCGCCACCAGCGGGCGTTGTTGGGCGGGTTGATCCCCACACGCCGCAGCACCGGCCACAGGATCTCGGTGTCCTTCAGATGCACGGCGTGGATCTTGTCGATAAAGTCCCGCATGGCCTGGATCGGGTCCATCATCTGCCACAGCAGGTGAGAGGGGTCGTACTGTATGCCCACCCAGGGAGAGTCGCCGAATGCCTTGAACAGCGCCTCGTACCCCGCCGGCCCCGTGGCGATATTGGGCCCGCCCGCCCAGGGTTCCCAGACGATGCGGACCTTGTGCTTCTCGCACAGCGGGAAGTAGCTCTCGGTGTAGACGCGCACGATCTCGGCGGCCTGCTCCTCCAGGGGCCGGCCCGGCATGGTCCCGGAGGTCGTGCTCACGAACGGCGCGCCGAGTCTGCCCGCGAATTCTATGGTTCGGGAAAACGCCCCGTTGGCTCGCTTGCGCATTTCGGGGTCCGGCGCGATGTGATTCTGCACCGACTGGATCACCGCCAGATCGAGCCCCAGGCGGCGCACGGAGGCCTTCACCTTCTCCGCCTTCTCCTCGCCCGCGGTGGCGAAGTCCAGCTCGCCTTTGGGATTGGTGGTCAGCTCGACTCCGGCGAAACCTTCCTGCTTGAGGAATTCCAGGTTCTTCTCGGAGTAGCGCGCCAGGACGCCCAGCTTTGGCTTCCAGCTCTTCAGTCTCGGCGGTCGCGGCGGTTGCGCCGCCGCCATGGCCGCCAGACTTCCGAGCATGCATCGTCGGGTGTACCTCATAATCGCTCCTTCACAGTTTCAGTTCGAGGCCTTCCACGGCCACTACCACCTTGCCGGCCTCCTTCGAGCAAAGCGCCAGGGTCTTTTCGAGGTCGTAGTGCTTGAAGATCGGCAACTGCCGCTCCGTGAGGTGCGAAAACACCATGGTCTTCGGCTTCACTTGGGCGGCGATCTTGGCCAGTTCCTCCGGCGGGATGTGCAGGGTGTCGATGATGAGCATCTCCGCGCCCTTGGCCCACTCGGAGAAGTCCGCGTTATCCGCGGCCCGCAGATTGTTGGGCCCGCCCAGGTCGCCCGAGAAGACCAGCGTCTTCGTGGCCGTCTCCAGCTTCACCGCCCAGCAGTCCATGTTGGCGTGCTTGACCTCGCGGAACGACACCTTGTAGCCCTTGCCCTCAAAGACGCCGGCGTCGCGGATGCGGACCCGCTTGAAGGAGGGCATCTTCAGCAGCACCCGTCCGCGGCCGTCCACGCCGTAAGCCGCATCGTACAGGTCCACTAGCATCTTCTCGGTTCCGTCCGGTCCGAACAAAGTCAGCGGCCGCGGCGCGGGACGCTGCCCGGGCGCCGGCACCGGTCCCCCGGTGCGCCACAACAGCAGCACCGCGTCCAGGTCCAGGCAGTGATCGTAGTGCAGGTGGGAGAGGAAGATGTGCGTGAGGGTGTGCGGCGGACGCTTGTGGTCGAACATCCGGGCCACCACCCCCGCGCCGGCGTCGAACAGCCAGCGCTCGTCGCCCACGTCCACCACGATGCCGGATTGCATGCGGGGCTTGTCGGCGGCGATGTCCGGGTGCCCGGTGCCCACGAACAGCACCCGGACCTCGGGGACCGGGCTGAGCCAGGCCACCCCTAGAGCGGCCAGCATCAGGGCCGCGGTCAAGATTCTAGGCAAACGAGTCTGTGACATGCTCCACGCTCTGGGACACTGTATCACCAGGGTTGCTAAAATGTCAATTCCACCGCGCGATCCCCGTGACCACCCTTCCGGGCTCTCAGCGCGATGCCGGCTTATGGCTCCACGCCGCATTCAAGCGCCACACCGGCACCCAGGCCCGCCAGATGAAGCCGGTGTTCATCCACTCCGCCTGGAAACGCCCGCCCATGTAACTGGCCGGACCCGAGTGGACCACGTAACGGCAGATCTGGTCCTCGATGATCTTCACCGATGCCATTCGGACCGGCCCGGGCATTCCGTCGCGCACTAGCAGGTAGTAAACCTGCGCCATGCCGTAGAGCAGCTCCGCGGAGTTGGCGTACATCAGTGTCTCCGGCGCCCGTTCGCCCGGCTGCGCCGCGCGGGCCGGGAGAAAGATCTCGATACTGCCGGGAACGTGCCCGTTCTCTCGGATCCGGCGGGCGGCGGCGACCGCCGCCTGCATCACGCTGACTTCGTTGGCGCTGACCGAGAGGGGCGCGAAAGACGGCGGATTGAGCCCCTGGCGCCTCACCAGTTCCGGATCGGGGAAATGCGCCGAATCCAGTTCGTAGGGCTGCCAGCCGGCGATGCCGATCATCTTCTCCGGATCCAGTTTAGGCTCGACCTTCAGCCGGTAGACCGGATAGTCGATCGGGCCCAGAATCTCGTCTATGACGATCTTCTCGGGGATGCGCTCGCTGACCACGAAGGACTCGAGCGCGAAGGCCAGCGCCTCAAAGGTCTCGGCCAGCGAGAGCGTGGTCGAGCCGGCCCGCACGTAGTCGGGCGGCCCGCCGAAATCCCCGTCATGGTTCGAAACCGGCCAGTGAATCAAAAGGTCCTGCGCGGCGGCAAACAGGTTCTCGCGGCTGAGTGTGGTCTGGCGGGGGCGCAGGTGGGCGGGCAGGTCTCGCCGCTCTTCGAACAGCGCCATCAGGTGCTCGGGCCACTCGCGCAGTTCCTCCTCCTTGAGCAGCCGCGTTTCCCACCCGGCCGCGCCCGCCTCCGCGACGGCCTTCTTCTTCCGGGTGAAGCGGTCCAGCATCCGTTGAAAGCGTTCTTTCTCCTCCGGGGTCATCAGGCCCTTGATCGTGTTGAGGGGACACTCCATCTGGAGCACCTGCTTGAAGCTGGAGACGCCGTAGGTCCGCTTGAAGAACTCCAGGGCGCTGTTCTCCGGCTTCCACTGGTTGGCCTCGGGATCGGGCCACACGATTCGGTAGTCCCCGGGATTGGAAAGAAGCGCCTGTATGTTTCCCAGCGCCACGCCGCCCAACATGTAGTACGGCACGTGCCGGGGCCAGTTCGCCGCCACGAGCTGAGGCGGCAGGCGCCCGATGCGGTGAGGCCGGCCCGGATTCATGCTCACCGGATAACTGCCCATGCCCAGGGCGCGCTTGACCGCGTTGAGCGGCCAGGCGGACGCCTCCTCATCACGCCCCAGGTTCTGGTAGCGCGCCTGGAAGAAGTCCATCGGAATGACCCCCAGCAGCATCTCGAGGGCCAGGGTCCCGCCATACAGCCAGGTCTCTTTCTGGGGCAGATTATAGAGAGGCAGCTCCTCGAGGGTGATGGGTTGGCCCGCCCGGGGATTACCGATGACGACGCGGCCGTTCTCGAGGCGCCAGTTCGGCGCCAGCGTGCGCGTCTCGAATTCCCAGATCGCCCGAAGCGCCTCATCCATCGTCATCCCGCCCAGGTCCCCGAGCCGCCCGACCGCGCAGGGTTCCGCATGCCCCACCCCGCCGTAGCGGGTGACCGGGATCTTCAGCCGCTTGATAGTCTCGATGACGTCCGGGTACTCATCCGCCAGTTGCTGGAGCGCGACGCCCATGGTGGAGTACTCGCCCTTGATGCCGTGCTTCTCCCAGCCTTCGATGAGCTCCTTGGCGCGGGTGGCGTAGCCGCGGGGGCCCGCGGTCCAGTTGCGCCCCTCCTGCCGGGGAATTCCCCGGATGTAGGCGTTCTCCTGGTGGGTCATGAAGGAGATGAAAATCGGCTCCTTCTTCGGCTTGGGGGGCTCCGCCGCCAGGCCCGCGGCAACGCCGGGCCCCATGATCACCACCGCCAGCCACAGCCCTCGATTCCGGAGTGCTGCTGTCATGACCGAATCTCCTTTCCGGTTGTCTTTCGTCAGAAGTACAGTTTCAAGGCGAACTGAATGACACGCGCCGCCCGCGCGCTGGTGATCATCCCAAACTGGGGCGTCCCGAGTACAGCATTGGGCGGGTTGAACTGCGGCGTGTTGCACAGGTTGAAGAAGTCCGACCGGAACTCGACGTACCGTCGGGCGTGTTCCCGGTGCAGGTTGAACCGCCGGGTAACGGACACGTCGAAGTTGACCGTGCCGGGGGAGAGCAGCAAGTTCCGTTCGGAGTTGCCAAAGGTGTACTGGACCGGCGCCATGAAGGCGCCCGTGTCGAAGTAGCGCGCCAGCGAGCGTTCACCCTCCGGCAGGCGCCCGTCGCGCAGGCGGTTCGGCCGCAGCCCGCCGTTGAAGCAGTTGCAGGTGTTGGGCGAGACGCTGACCTGCACCGGGCCGCCGCTCTGCACCGTGGTGATCCCCGCCAGCCGCCAGCCGCCGGCCAGCGCCCCCCGCCAGCCGCCGGAGCTCAGCCAGCGTTGCCCACTGCCCAGCGGAAGCGGGTAGGAGTAACTGGTCACCAGGCGCTGCGGGAAATTGAATCCCCCGATCCCGCGCTCCGCCCGGGTGTGGTACACGTTCTGAATGAACTGCGGCGTGCCGGAGTTACTGGCGTCTCCCCGCGGACCCGCGAAGTCGTCGATCTCCCGCGCGTAGGTGTAGGACACCAGGAAGCCGGCGCCCCGGGCCAGCCGCGCGTCCGCCTTCACCTGAAGCGAATGATAGATCGAGCTGCCGGGGTTCGAAATGTTCTCCACCAGTTGAAACGCCGGATAGGGCCGGCGCGCCTGCGCGTCGCCGGGACCCATGCGGTCCGGCGGTACCTGATTGAGCGTGGAGGCCGCCAGCAGGTGCGTGCCTTTGGATCCTCCGTAGGCCACTTCCAGCAGGATCTTCTGCGGCGCCAGCTCGCGCTGCACGCTGAACTGCCAGTTCTGAACGTAGTCCACCGAGGGCCGTCGCTGAATGTTGGTGACGTCGGCGCCGAACCCCGGCCCGGTGATGCCTTCCGGCACCTTCAAGACCGCCGGCGGCGGGCCCTGGCTCAGGATGAAGGGCGGCGTGACATTGTCCGGCGACGTCATGGAGACCACCCCGCCCATTCCCCAAGGGAAGGTCAAGGGCTGGTTGTAGCGGTCCAGGGTGGATTGAGAGATCCCGTAGCCGCCCCGCACGACGGTATGCCGCAGCCAGCCCGGTTGCCAGGCAAAACCGAACCGCGGGCCGAGGCGCCCGGTGAAGCCGTAGGGGGAGCGCGACCGGCCGTCACGCCCTACCCGCTCCAGCTTGCTCGTGCCCAGGTTGAACACGCTGATCTGATCGTTGATCTCCGTCATCGGAAACACGCCGTCGTAACGGAATCCCAGGTTCAGCGTGAGGCCCCGGCTCGCCTTCCAGTCATCCTGGATGTAGAAGGCGGAGGCCGTGGAGCGGAAGTTCAGCCAGATCTGCGAGAGCGTCAGGGTGGCCCGCGTGGGCATGCCCAGCAGGAAGCTCGCCAGTCCCAGGCCGGTGTTGCCCACGCCCGGCAGGCTGGTGAACGTGGCGTCGAAGTTGAGGGCCCCCACGTCCATCTGGAAGCGCCGGTGACGGTCCTTCTGGAGATCGACGCCGGCCTTCACCACGTGCCTGCCGCGAACCCAGGTCAGCGAGTCCACCAGATACAGGTACAGGTACGACTGGTCCTGAAGGCCCCGCCCGGTTGGGCCTCCCACCCCCGACGTTCCCGAGATGCTCACCGCCGGCGTGCCCAGCGAGGGGAAGTTGGGGATCCCGAACTCCCCACCTCCGGGGCCCGGATACCCTACCGGGTTGAGCTTGTTCGAGCGGTAGCTGGCCGCCGCCCGGAACTCGTTGATCAACTGCGGGGTGAAGGTGTGGACTTCCTGCACGGTGACATTGCGGTCCTGCCCGCGGGTGAGGTTTCCGGGCCGGACGACCTTGCCCGTCGTGGTGGTGGTGCCGCCGCGGGAATAGCGGAACATGAGGTTGTCGCTGGCCGACAGGCGGTAGTCGATGCGGTTGTCCGTGGTGGCGGTCGCGCGCGCGCCCACCGTCGAGACCACGTAGTTGGAAACCAGGCCGGCTACGTTGGGCGCCGGGAACAGTTGCATGAGCCGCGCCGCGGGCGCGTCGACGCGCGAGGCCGGCACCCGCCTTCCAGGAAACTCATCGCGCAGGGTCCGGTTGGGATTGGCCGGATCCGGCCGCGTGGTGGCGGGATCGTAGATCCGGTTCTGGTTGCCCTCCGTGTAGATGCCCTGGCGCTGCAATTCCGTCGGCACCGTGTTCACCGAGGTCCCGGGGGCACGCTGCCTCACCCCCTGGTAGCTCACGAAGAAGAACAACCGGTTCTTGAGCACCGGCCCGCCCAGGGTGCCGCCGAATTCGTTGTAGCGCAGCGCCGGCTTGGCCTGCGCAGGCGTCAGGAAGAAGTTGCGCGCGCTCAGTTTGTCGTTGCGGAAGTACTCAAATAGGTTGCCGCGGAACTGATTGGTGCCGGACTTGATGCTGACACTCACAACGCCGCCGCCCGTTCTGCCGTACTCGGCAGAAAAGGCGTGGGTGTGCACCTTGAACTCCTGCACTGCGTCCACCGAGGGCGTATGGACGGCATTCATCATGGCGTTCCCCACTCCGTCCAGCAGGATCGTGGAAGCCGCCGCCCGGCCCCCACCGATGCTCGAGAAGGCCGCGCCCGGCTGGTCGAACACACCCGGCGCCAACGACACCAGCGAGAACGGGCTGCGGCCCACACCCAGCATCGGCAGGTCCCGCACCATCGTCAGGTCTATCACCTGCCCGAGCACCGACTGCTCGCTTTGAACGAGAGGGGCGGCGGCCACCACCTCCACCGTCTCCGTGCTGCTGCCGACCGCCATCTCGATGTCGATGCGCCCTTTCTGCTCCATTTGCAGCGTGATGCCGGTCCGCACGAACCGTTTGAACCCCGGCGCTTCCGCCCTCACTGTGTATTCGCCCGGCAGCAGGTAGGCGGCCAGGTATTCTCCGGCCTCGTTGCTTACGGTGGTGTAGGTGACGCCGGTTTGCAGGTTGGTGACGGCCACGCTCACCGCCACCATCACCGCGCCGGAGCTGTCCTTCACCGTGCCCTGGATAGAGCTGGTCGGGGTCTGCGCCGGCAACCACAGAGCTGCCAGCAGCAGGGCCGCGGTCACTATGCGCGCAAGCGGGTTGTTTGACATGAAGTATGTGATATACTATCAGTAAAGTTGTGGATAAATCAAGGAGGCTGGCATGTTCCTCAGGCTGACCGCTATTGCCGCCGTGCTCACGGTGCGGCTTCTCTCCCAAGTGTTGAGCGGAACCATCGTCGGCGCCGTAACCGACCAGGCCGGGGCCGTGATTCCCAACGCCAAAGT
>VFZS01000241.1 GCA_016871095.1 Acidobacteriota bacterium | reverse complement strand
CCAGCTTCAGGCCTTCCCCTGCCGGAATCACCCGCCGCTCCCGCGCCCCGATCGCCACTTCCTCCACCGTCTCATCCTGCCGCAGCAACCGCAGGACGCCTCCCTGGTTGGCTTCCACGCTCAGCCGGACCACATCCCCCGCCGCGAACACCGTGTCCGGAGCGACCTCCTCGTACTCTCCGCTCGCGGCTCGCCTCAACACCGAGTACCGCAGCCCCGTCACGCCGCCCGGCGCCGCCGCAGCCACATCCGCCGCCTGCCGCGCGCGCATCGCCATGACCGCCGGGCGTTGGGCCGCCTTCGACTCCCCCGCGTAGTACAGCGCCCGCGCGTCCGCCTCCACCCGCATAGCCTCTGCCTGTGACGCTACTACACCCCCGATCACGCCGCCCACGGCGCCGCTTTTCGCTATCTGCTTCGGCGCGGGCGCCTCGGCCTCCGCGATCTCCCGCTTCTCCGCCGCCCGCTCCGCCACGACCTGCTCGACCGCCGGCGCCGCGGCTGCTGGTCTTGGCGGCTCAATCCGGGCCGCTGCCCTAGCCTCTTCCTCCGGCCCCTCCGCCGCATGGCGGCCTGCTGGTGCAGTCCGCACCGGGACCGCCACCGCCGCCGGGGGAGCCGCCGGCACAGGCGATGGCTCGGCCTTCTTTGCCAGCTCCACCGGCCCCGCCTCGGCTTCCCTGGGCTGCTCCTCCGCCGCATGGCGGCCTGCTGGTGCAGTCCGCACCGCAACCTCCATCACCGCCGGCTTCCGGGTCATCGTCTGATACACCGGCAGCAGCATCACCACCAGCATCGCCGCCACCGCCACGCTCCCCGCCACTCCCCACGCCACCGGACGCCGCCACCACGCCGCTATCCCCTCCCACAACCCCACCTTCGGCTCTGCCAGCGCCTCCAGCAGACGCTTCCGCGCCTCCGGCTCGGCCAGCAGTTCCCGCAGCGCCTCTTCGTCCGCCAGCGCGTCGAACAGCTCCTGGTCCCCCAGCGCGGCTTCATACAGCAGCCTGCGCTCCGCCTCGCTCAGCGTCCCCGTGGCGTAGCCGCCCAGCAGCTTCTCCGCCTCCGCGCGTTTCATATACCCTCCCAACTGCCCCCCAGCAACTCCAGCAGTTGCTGCCGGCACCGGAAGTCCCACGTGTACACCGTGTTGATCGAACCCGCCTCCATCAAGCCCTGAATCTCGGCGAACGTCCGCCCCTCCAGCTTCATCCGGAACAGCTTCCGGCACCGCTCTCCCAACTGCTCGAGCGCCCGCGCCAGCCGTTCCACCCCCTCCCGCCGCGCCGCTTCCTCCTCCGGAGTCGGCCTCCCGTCCTTCAGCGCCACCTCCTCCACCGGCGCCTGAGTGTACTCCCCCCGCCGCGCCGCCCTTCTTCTATGGCTCACCAGCTTGAACCGCAGGATCTGGAACGACACCGGCATCAGGTCCTCCACCCTCTCCAGGTGGCTGTACTTCTGATGCAGCACCAGCAACACCTCCTGCGCGAGATCTTCCGCCACATCCCTCGCTATTCTGGATGCCGCGTAGGCGACAATCCTTTCACGCAGGCCGGCGAGAATCTCCCCGCGCTCCAAGGCAGCCGCCGCGGCAGGTGGGTCGGGGGCGTCCAGGACAAACCTCCCCTCGCTCAGACTACTACATCCGCCCGGTTCAGTCCCGGATCTGGAGCGAGTACAGGTCCGCGTCCTTCATCACGAACCTCAGCCGGACCGGACGCGCCTCCAGCCCCCGCCCCGCCCGCCGCTTGGGACTCTGTAGCGGGATCACCTCCGCGATCTGATCCCCGAACAGCACCCGCGTCTCCTCCAGCCCGTATCCCGCCAGCGGCCGCCCGTTCATGTCCAGGATTTCGTAGCGTATGCTGCCCGCCGCCGACGTGGCGTAGTTCAGCACCAGGCTGCTGCCCTCGATGTACAGCGGCTTGGTCACCAGCTCGCCCCCCGCGTAGTCCGCGTGCACCGACACGAACCCGTCCATTCTCAGCGTCATGCGCTCCAGGTGCGCGCTCGCATAGGTGTAGTGCCGCGACACGTAGATCGAGATCTCGTCCGCCCCCGTCGCCGCCACCCCGGCCGCCGTCAACCGGTTCCGGTGCACCCAGTCCCGCCGGTCCCGCCCCGGTCGCACGAACGCCTCCAGGAACCGCCGGTCCCAGTGCACCCCGTCCCGGCTGCTCATGAACACCGCGTCCGACACCCCCGCCGCCGCCGAGTCCTCGAACGGCTTCCTCCACGGCACAAAGCGCTTCGGGAACGCCAGGTAGATCTGCGGCGCCCGGAAGTACGGCGTCGTGGCGTTGGTGTACAGGTGCTCGGCGGGAGCGTCTCCGTAATCAGCCCACTCGCCCGGCGTCCACGTCACGAAGTCCCCCGACGTGGCGCACTTCATCGTTCGTATGCCTTGCCGGAAGTCCCGGTACACCGCCACGTACACCCGCCGCCGCGCGTCCCAGAACACCACGTTCAGCGAGTCGAACGCCCCGTCGGTGATAATCGGCGCTTCTCGCAGCTTCTCCCACCGCAGCCCGTCCGCCGACCGGAACGCCCCCAGCCCGCCCTTCACCGTGCCCACTGCTTTGTAGCGTTCCCCAGCCGCCGCGCCCGGGTTATCGTCCCGGAACGGCGCGAAGTTGTGCGCCCCTTCCCCCGCCCACACTATGTTGTTCTTCCGCGTGCCTTGGAACTCGTGCAGCCCCAGCTCCGGCTTCCTCCAGGTGATTCCGTCACCGCTCTCCGCGTAGCACGCCACCTCGACGTGCTGGGGGACCACCTTCTCTCCCGGCCGCAGCGCCTCCGCCCGCACATAGGCCGGGTCCGACGCCCCCCGGTAGTACATGCGGAATTTCTCCCCGTCCTGGAACACCTTGGCGTAGGCGCTCACGTTCCCCTCCCACGCCTGGTCGAAGGCTATCGCCCTGCCCGCCGCCACCGGCTGGTGCAGCTTCAGCCGCACCCCCTTCATGCTCTCTATGAGGTAGCCATCCACGAACAACTGAAGGTCCGGCCCGATGCGCAGAGCCTCGCCCTGCCCCAGCACCGGCCACGTCCCCAGCCACGCCAATACAGTCAACAGCACTCTCCGCCGCGGTTTCACATTCCCACTCTAGCCTAGTGTTGCGTCTCACAAGTCAGGTGACCATTGGCTACCTCGTGGCGCAGGCGGTTTCGCCTGCGGCGGGCAGGCCAACGGCCTGCCCCACACCGCTCAACGGGCAACATACTTGTGAGACGCGACACTAGTGCGTCGCAAGAAGTGCGTGCTATGCAAGCCGGTGGCGTAGGCCATCGTCTTGTGTGGCCTGCGGAACGCTCCCCCTGCCTCACCTTCCCAGCCACGCCGCCACCTTCGGCCATTGCTGCCGGAAGGCGATCGTCGAGATGGCGAAGTAGAAACCCGCGCACGCCACCAGCCCTAGCCGCTGTCCCCACCCTGGCCGCAGTTCCTTCGGCAGCAGCGTCATCAGCACGTACAGCGTGTGCAGCGCCGAGAACGCCAGCGCGAAGTTCATCATCACCCCGCTGGCCATGGCCAGCACCATCGGGTTCGGCGTCAGCCGCAACGCCACCAGCCCCCATAGCCCGTACACCACCAGGATGCTGTAGTAGACGTACTTCACCTTGTTGCCTTCCAGCCGATGCAGCCGCCGGATCCCCGTCCAGATCACGTCGGTCCATCGCCGGCACATCCCGTCTATCTGGCTGACCTGCGTGGGCGCCATAATCAGGAAACCGCACAGCAGCGTCAGGTACCAGAACAGCCCGCCGTGCCGCGCGGCTGCGGCTTCGGCCGTCATGGCCGCCAGCGCGTGTCCCTGCACCTCCGGCACGCCCCGGATGAACTCGTAGCTGAACAGCGCCGGCAGCGCCATCCCGATCATGCACCCCGGCGCCCACAGCGCCCACTGGTCCCGCCGGATGTGCCCCAGCCACCCTTTCCACCGCACCCGCATCTCCGAGTTCAGCTCGAATACCTTCCCCGTGTGCGACAGCGCGATCTTCCGTCCCCCGATCGCGCTCGGCAAGGCCCCCACCAGCGACCCCATTCCCCAGCCTTTGTCCCGCGCGTAGTTCGAGAAGAAGCTGTTGGTCAGTCCTCCCGCTCCCGCCACCGCCGAGAACGCCGCCAGCGCCGCCCAGTTGAATTCCCCTTCCGGCAGCGCCCCGAACCGGAACAGCCCCGTCCCGATCGACCACCACGTCTGCGGGCCTACAAACAGCAGCGCCACCACCCCCAGGTAGCTCAGCACCACAACCAGCTTGGCCACCATGATCCGTTCCAGCGCCGTGTAGATCTTCCCTCCGAAGACCAGCGGCACGAAGCAGCTCAAATAGATGGCTATGCCCAGCGAGCGCACCAGCGGGTCGTCGCCCGCCCCCGGCAGCCGCCCCAGCAGCACCGCCGCCAGCGGCACCGCCGCGTTCGACGACAGGTACGGCCACAGCGCCCCCAGGTCCATCAGGATGTAGAACCCCGTCCAGAACCGCGGTCCCGGCCACGTCCGGAAGAAGCCGATGAATATCGGCTCCCCGCAGTACAATGCGTAGCGCATCACGGACAGGTTGTAGAACAACTGCGTCAGGATGGCCAGCGTGGCCAGCCACATCACCCGGCCCCCGTACTGCGCCGTCACCAGCGGCCCCATCAGCCACTCGCCCCCGCCGATGTTGGCCCCCGCCATCATCAGCCCCGGCCCGATCAGCATGCTCCACTGCCGCCACCGGAACTCCGGCGCCGCTTCCAGCTCGCCCTTCTCCCACTCCGGGAAGTGCCTTCTCCCTCGGGCCATCCGACGATTATGCCGCGTTCCCCCCCGCCTCCGCTGCCCGTTCCCCTCCTCCCCGCTCCTCTTTCTTCTTCCCTTTCAACCGCCTGCGCTCTTCCTCCCCCTCCGGCCCGCCGCCCTGCCGCTATCCTGGTATCGCCTTATGGCCCGCCCCAAGGACAGCGGTCGCGTCAACCTGCACGACATCTTTCGCCACGTTCAGGCCCAGATGCAGGCCCGCCTCGCCTCCGGCGAGCTTCTCGAGCACCCCACCGCCTGCGGCGCCGCCACCGAGCGCCACTGGCTCGACCTCTTCGCCGAGTATCTCCCCGAGCGCTACCGCGCCTCCCCCGCCTTCATCGTCGACTCCAACGGCCGCCGTTCCCGCCAGATCGACATCGCCATCTACGACCGCTTCTACTCGCCCCTGCTCTTTCCTCTCCCCTCCGGCCTGCACATCCCTGCCGAGAGCGTCTACGCCGTCTTCGAGGTCAAGCAGGCCCTCAACTTCCGCCTTCTGCGCGACGCCGGGCGCAAGGCCGCTTCCGTCCGCCGTCTCCGCCGCACCTCCGTTCCCGTCATCAGCGCCGGACAGGCCCGGCCCCCCTTGACTCCTCCGCCCATTCTCGCCGGCATCCTGGCTCTGCGCGCCGACTGGTACCGCCCCTTCCAGAGTCAGCTTCGCAAGGCCCTCGCCCCGCTCAAGCCCGCCGAGTTTCTGGATATTGGTTGCGCCCTCGAGGTGGCGTCCTTCGAAGCTCTCCCCTCCCGCCGCGGCCCCCAGCTCTCCTTCAGCCAGCCCGGCGAAGCCCTCATCTTCTTCATGCTCCGCCTCCTCGACCGCCTCCGCGCCCTCGGCACCGCCCCCGCCCCCGACCTCGCCGCCTACGCCCGCTCCCTCCGCTCCCGCTGATTCCTGTAAGGCGGCTCCCGCGAGCCGCCCCGGGAGTTTCTACATCTTGGAGCTAGTGCAGCCTGCGCGTGGCGTAAGCTTTAGCTTGCCCTAGCAGCCCTAACCCGGGGACAGACGGAACGTTCCCCTTTCCTCCACTCAACTGCCAGCCACAATCCACCCCGCGCGCGTCCCTAGTACAATGAACCCGTGCCATTCTTCGCGCATAGCGCCAATCCCGCCGCCCAGTGGGAGCCTCTCGCCAAACACCTCACCGCCACGGCGGAACTCGCTGCTCGTTTTGCCGCCCATTTCGGTGAGCGCGGACGCGCCTGGCGGGCTGGTCTCCTTCACGACCTGGGCAAGTACGGCGGCCTTTTCCAGGACGTCCTGCACGCCCGCGAAACCCGCATCGACCACTGGTCCCCCGGAGCTTGGGCCGGGGACAGGCTACCCCGTCCCTCCGTGGACAGGGCGGCCTGTCCCCAGTCCTCCCGCATGCCGGCCCACACAACCATGCTCCCCCGCGGCGGCTCCTCCGCGCCTTGCCTTCTCCCTTCGTAGGGTAGGCCTCCAGGCCTGCCGCCCCGGTGGAGTGCACCCCAAAACTGAGACACGAAGTTAAGGGGCCAAATACATTGAAGGGAGAGAGGTATGGATTTGGCCCGACGAGTCTACAGCCGCGACCTGAAGGTGGCGGCGATGCGAGAGTTGGATGGCGGGCGGACGCTCGGCGAGGTGGCTCGGCTGTTGGAGCTGAGCCCGAAGGCGCTGGAACGCTGGCGCGGGGAATGGCGGGCGCGGGCTGAGCGGGCGTTCCCTGGCAGCGGCCGGTGGGGCGCGACCGGTGCCCTGACCGAACTGGGACGGATCGCGGAACTGGAGCGCAAGGTCGGCCAACTGACCATGGAGAACGACTTTTTGAAAAAGGCCTGGCAGCATTTCAGGGACCATCATCCGCCGGCCGTCGTCAGTGGCGAGGCTGCCTGTTTGAGGAAATCCGGCAGGCGGTCGCGCAAGGCCAAGGCCCAGCCGTGAATGCGCTCTGCCAGATGATGGGGCTGAGCCGGGCCAGCTACTATCGCTGGCTGGTGGAGGGGCCCGGCTACCCGGTGGCGATGGAGTTCCGCGACGCCATGCAACGGATCGCGCTGGAGTTTCCCGCCTATGGATACCGCCGGATCACGGCGGAGCTGCACCGACGCGGCTTCGAGGTGAACCACAAGTGTGTGCTGCGACTGATGCGGGAGGACAATCTGCTGTGCCTGCGGCACAAGGCCTTTGTGGTCACCACCGACTCGCGGCATGCGCTGCCGGTGTATCCGAACTTGGCGCGGGGGATCACCCCCAGCGCAGTGAACCAGCTTTGGGTAGCCGATATCACCTACATCCGGCTGCGGACGGAGTTTGTGTACCTGGCCGTGCTGCTGGACGCCTTTTCACGGCGGGTGATCGGGTGGGCCCTGGGTCGCACCCTGGAAGCCGAGCTCACCCTGGCGGCCTTGCGCATGGCGCTGCGGCAACGGCGCCCGGCGCCAGGGCTGGTCCATCACTCCGATCGGGGTACGCAGTATGCTTCCAAGGTCTACACCGGCCTGTTGCGGGAACACCAGATCCGGATCAGCATGAGTCGCCGGGGAACCCCTGGGACAACGCCGCCTGCGAGTCGCTCCTGAAGACCCTCAAGTACGAGGAACTCTACCGGACCGAATACCGGGACCTGGCGCAGGCCTACGCCTCGATCGGCCAGTTCATCGAAGGCGTGTACAACCGGAAACGGCTCCACTCAGCGCTGGGCTACGTACCTCCGGCCGAGTTCGAGCAGCAGGCGGAGGCCCGTCCATGAAGCCGGACCACGGCATCTTCGCTTGGGGGCTCTGCCCCCAAACCCCCGGGATTTATCGCCTTGGGGCCAGAATGGAGGCTTCTGGAGGCGGCCCGGTGGGCCGCCTCCGGCCATTCCGGCGGCTGAGTCGGCGCTCGGGTTGCGTCCCCGCAGAGCCCTATCCTCCGCTCAGGTACTTCCAGAGTGGACCACATCGGCCCCGCCGTGCGATACTTTTCCATCGAACGGCGATAACCCCCTTAGTTGACTGTCTCAGCCTTGGGGTTCACCGCAGACCCAGTCGCATCACCCCTCCCGCAACACCTTCCCAATCCCCCGCACCGCCTGCCGGATCCGCTGCTCATTCTCCACCAGCGCGAAACGCACGTGCCCCTCCCCCAGCGGACCGAACCCCATCCCCGGCGACACCGCCACCAGCGC